>JACMKV010000332.1 GCA_014379915.1 Burkholderiales bacterium | reverse complement strand
TCTGGAATTTGCCGATCGCGCCGGACAGGATTTGCGCATAGCCGTCGAGCAGATTGTCGTCGACGGGTTGCGCTTGCGGGTTCAATGGCTCGGATGGAATGACGACCGGCGGTGGCGCCTCCGGTGCGGATGGCTGTGCAATGGGCGGCGGAGTTGGCTCAGAAGCTACCTCCGGCTCTGGTGCGGTCTCGGGCGGTGGCGCTTTTACCGGAGCTGGTTTCTTCCGCACCGGTTTTGGTTTTGGCTCAGGTTTGGGCTTTAGCTCCGGCTTGGGTATGGGTTCGGGCTCGGGCACTACTTCGGCCACGGGCTCGGGTGGAAGCTCAACTATCGGCTCAGGCTTTGATTCGGGTATGACTTCAGGCGGGGGTGGCGCCGGTGCGACCTTTGCCGCGGGCTCGACTGGCGGCATGAGTTCGACCGTAATGGTCGGCGGCGGCTCGATAGCCTTCGGACGAAACAGCGGCGTCCAGGTGATGACGGCAGCGTGAACCGCGATAGACAGCACCAGTGCTGCCATAACTTGCGCGCTGTTGGCATGCTGCACGGAATCGGCTGGCGCCGGCTCGGCGAATGCGTGAATCATACCGGCATCGTTCTGCACGCCGCGGCTGTCATGCACGCGCTTGATCTGTCGACCAAAATCAGACTCATGAAAATCATTACGCGCAAATGAGGATTCCACCGTGGCGAGCAACCCCCGGCTTGGTTAACAATTAACTCGAAATTACGGGGTTTGAAACTTCGAATGAGCCGGTTGGATGGGACTTATCCGGACAAGTTTCCAGCCTGCTGGTTTCCCCGAGTGAGCACTTGGAGTTTGTAAACTAACTTAACTATTTGGAGGTTATTATGGCTTGGAACAAACCTGAATTCACCGATATGCGTTTCGGTTTCGAAGTAACGATGTGCATTCTGAATCGCTAGTCCAGAAAAGCATTAAGGAAGCTCTGAATAAGTCCCATCGCCGTCATTCCCGCGCAAGCGGGATCCAGAAGCTTCGCAGAATTAGATAGTTAAGAGAAATCTAGATTCCCCACTTGCGCGGTAATGACAACTTGATCAGAGGTTGCCTAGATTTGCGAATCAGCTTCGGAATTTTGGAAGTGGGCTTGTAGCAAGCAAGCCTCAAAGCCAAGGGGGCCCACAAGGCTCCCTTGTCATTTGAACCTCTTACTCTTACATAGTCACTTTAACCGCTTGCTTCTTTCTAACCGCCTGCTTCTGTCGCGCGTGCTTGTGTACTGAAGCGGACGAATGCGCTTACAGGATATTCATCGATGAAAGTAAGAGTTCTTGGCGCGGCGGCCGGCGGCGGGTTTCCGCAGTGGAATTGCAACTGCCCGAATTGCGATGGCTTGCGCAAAGGAACCATCAAGGCCACTGCGCGCACGCAATCGTCGATCGCGATTACCGGCGACAACGTGAACTGGGTGCTGTTCAATACCTCGCCGGATATCCTCGCGCAACTGAAAGCGTTTCCGGCATTGCAGCCGGCGCGCGCACTGCGCGATACCGCCATCACCGCGATCGTGCTGATGGATAGCCAGATCGATCATACCACCGGTCTTTTGATGCTGCGCGAAGGCAAGCCCCTTGAGCTTTACTGCACCGACATGGCGCGCGAGGATTTGACCACGGGCAATCCGCTATTCAACATCCTCGGCCATTATTGCAGCGTGAACTGGCATCGTCTGCCGACCGAAACGGCCAGCAGTTTCCAGATCGACGGCGTGCCGCATCTGTCATTTTCCGCGCTGCCCTTGAAAAGCGCGGCGCCGCCCTACTCGCCGCATCGCAATGATCCGCACGAAGGCGACAATATCGGCATGCGCATCACCGATACGCGCAGCGGCAAAAGCTTGTTTTACGCACCGGGGCTCGCCGAAGTCGAGCCGCATTTGCGCGAGTTCATGGAAAACGCCGATTGTCTGCTGGTCGATGGCACATTCTGGACCGACGATGAAATGATCAAGCTCGGCGTCTCGAAAAAGCGCGGTCGTGAGATCGGTCACCTGCCGCAATCCGGCGAAGCTGGCATGATGGCGGCGCTGAAGCAATTCCCGAAGCCGCGCAAGGTGTTAATCCATATCAACAACACCAATCCTATCCTGAACGAGAATTCGAGCGAACGCGCGGAGTTGAACGCGACCGGGATAGAGGTGGCGTATGATGGAATGGAGATTATTTTGTGAAGCGGCGTCGTTCAACAGCGCGTCTCGCAAACCGATCCATTCCTGCGCAAACAGGAATCTCGTCACTGAGAAAAAGCTTCCGGCTCGCGCGAAGCGCGCCCGGAATGACAGTACTATTTGAATAGCGAGATCCAAATGGGCGCACCCGAGAACGAGCAACCCGAGCTTCGCCAGAATCTGCCGTGGAGCAAGCAGGAATTCGAGCAGCAATTGCGCGCGAAGGGCAGCCGCTACCACATCCATCATCCGTTTCACGTTGCGATGAACAGCGGCAAGCTCAACCGCGAGCAGGTTCAGGGCTGGGTCTACAACCGTTTCTATTATCAAATCAGCATTCCGATCAAGGATGCCGCGATCATGGCGAACACGCCGGATCGCGATGTGCGGCGCGAATGGATCAAGCGCATAACCGATCACGATGGGCTGAAAGGCGAAGAAGGCGGCATCGAGGCATGGTTGCGCCTCGGCGAAGCGGTAGGCTTGAAGCGCGCCGACATTACCTCGCTCAAATTCGTTCTGCCGGGCGTGCGTTTCGCCGTCGATGCTTATGTGAACTTCGCGCGCCGCACGACGTGGCAGGAAGCGGTGTGCTCAAGTTTGACCGAACTGTTCGCGCCCGAGATTCACAAGGCGCGGTTGGCGAGCTGGCCCGAGGTGTATCCGTGGATCGACAAGAGCGGTTACGACTATTTCCGCAAACGGTTGTCGGAGGCGCGCCGCGACGTCGAGCATGGATTGCGCATCTCGCTCGATTACTTCAAGACTCGCGAGCAGCAGGAACGCGCGCTCGACATTCTGCAGTTCAAGCTCGATGTCTTGTGGTGCATGCTCGACGCGATGCAGATCAATTACGTGACACCAGCCGAAGTCATGGCATGGAGTAAAGAATCTTGATGTTCAAGCTCGTGTTGTTCTTCGCTTATGTGTCGCGAATTTCGACCAATGTTTCGGCCAACATCGCGGCCAATCGCAGCGCTGCTTTTCGTCGCGACTTCTATTGCAAACCCGAAGACAAGCGCAATGTCCAATATGGCTGAACGGGCAGTCTTGAACGCGGATAGCGTGATTGAAATTCCGCGCCACTTCCGCCTGCAGTGGGAGCCGGCGCAGCAGGCGCACGTGCTGCTGTATCCGGAAGGCATGGTCAAGCTTTCGGGCAGCGCCGGCGAGATTTTGAAGCGTGTCGATGGCGTTTCTTCCATCGACTCCATTGTAAAAAGTTTGGAACAGGCGTTTCCCGGCGCGGATTTGCGCGCGGACGTGCTGAGTTTCCTGGAGACCGCATATGGACAAGGCTGGATCCGTCCCAAGCACGCCGCTTGAGCGCGGCGGCCCGTTTGATCATCCGGGTAGCAGCATTCAGAGCCAATCGCAGATGCTGGCGCCTGAGACACCCGTAACGCCCGCCACGCCGCGGCCGAACAATCCCCTCTGGCTGCTGGCCGAGGTCACCTACAAGTGCCCGCTGCATTGCGTGTTCTGCTTCAACCCGATCGACTACACGCGCTACGGCACTGAGTTGACGACCGACGAATGGTTGAAGGCATTGCGCGAAAGCCGCGAGATCGGCGCAACTCAACTCGGCTTTTCCGGCGGCGAGCCGCTGGTGCGCGACGACCTGGAAATTCTGGTCAGTGAATCGCGCAAGATGGGCTACTACACCAACTTGATCACGTCGGGCATCGGTCTCAACGAAAAGCGCATTGCTGCATTCAAGGACGGCGGGCTCGATCATATCCAGTTGTCATTCCAGGACAGCACGCGCGAGATGAACGATTTCATCAGCAGCACGCGCACGTTCGAACTGAAATCGAAAGTGGCGAAGCTCATCAAGCAGTACGAATATCCGATGGTGCTGAACGTGGTGCTACATCGGCTCAACATCGATCACATCCAGGAAATTCTGGATATGGCCGAAAAGATGGAAGTCGAATACCTTGAGCTCGCCAACACGCAATACTATGGCTGGGCGCTGCTGAACCGCGACCATCTGATGCCGAGCCGCGAGCAATTGCAGCGCGCCGAAGAAATTACCAACGCGTTTCGCGCGCGCATCGGCGACAAGATGAAAATTTATTTCGTCGTCCCCGATTACTATGAAAACCGGCCGAAGGCGTGCGTGAACGGCTGGGGCTCGGTGTTCATCACCGTGACCGCCGATGGCCTCGTGCTGCCGTGCCACGAAGCGCGCCAGTTGCCGGGCATCACGTTCCCGAATGTGCGCGATGCCGACATGAAGTGGATCTGGTACGACTCGCCCGCATTCAATAAATATCGCGGCGACAGCTGGATGAAAGAGCCGTGCCGCTCGTGTCCGAACAAGGCCAGGGATTTCGGCGGATGCCGCTGCCAGGCGTTCATGTTGACCGGCGATGCCGCGAATACCGATCCGGTTTGCGATCTGTCGCCGCATCACCACGTTGTCCTCGAAGCGGTCGACAAAGCGCAACAGCAGTCGAAAGCGGCAACCACTCCGGCAAAGCCGATCATCCCGATCATGTATCGCGACGACAAGAATTCGCGCAAATTGAGCGAAGAAATGGGCGCTGAGAACAAGACCGTAAGCACAGTTTGACGACAGCTTTCCGGCAGATTCGGGCTCGTCAAATCCCCGCGCGTATTAACTACCCTTTGTCTTTCCCGCCCCCGATTAAGCCTGCCCGATGGCATAAATCCGGGGCATTCGAGCGCAAGCTGCAGCCGGAATGCGGTGACGTTTCTAAGCGATCCTGGATTCCCGCTCCCGGCCTGAAGCCTGCTGGGACAAGGTTCGCGGGAATGACGGCATTCTATTGAGGTCAGCTGCCGCAAAAGTATCATCGCAGGAAACGAACGACAATAGCATGATGCGCGATTCCCCTGCCCTCGCAACAGCGCTCGCGATCCGCGCGCGCGAACTCACCAAGCGCTACGGCGACATGCTTGCTGTCGACCACCTGAATCTCGATGTTCACGCCGGCGAATTTTTTGGGTTGCTCGGTCCGAACGGTTCCGGCAAAACCAGCACGATACACATGCTGTCGACGCTGATCCGGCCGACGGGCGGAACCGCGCACATTGCTGGTCACGACGTGTCGAACGATGGCGTCAAGGTGCGCGCTGCCATCGGCGTCGTGTTCCAGGAATCGGCGCTTGATCGCAATCTGTCGGCTGCCGAAAACCTGCGTTTTGCCGGCTTGTTATACGATCTGCCGCGCGCCGAAATCAAACGGCGCAGCGATGAGTTGCTCGCACTGTTCGGCTTGACCGACAGGCGCGACAAACCGGTCGCCTCTTTTTCCGGCGGCATGCGCCGCGCGCTGGATATCGCCCGCGGCGTCATCCATCGGCCGCAGGTGCTGTTCCTCGACGAGCCGACCATCGGTCTTGATTTGCCGAACCGGAAAAAGATCTGGCGCTTCATCGAGAACCTGCGCGCCGAAACCGGCATGACGGTGTTCTTGACGACGCATTATCTCGAAGAAGCTTCCGAGTGCGACCGCGTCGCTTTCATCAAATCGGGACGCATCGTGCAAAGCGGGCCGCCGCATGAGCTGGTCAGGCGGTTGGGCGCGTTCGTGATCGAAATCGAAGCCGATGATACGGATCGCATAGCCGCCGAACTCGCGCCGCGCCTCGGCCACGCGATGATGGATGGCGAACGCATCTGCTTCCGCTTCAATGGCGATGCCGCGCAACTCGCAGCCCTGCAAACCGAGTTTGCCGACAGGATAGGCGCGTTGCGCTGGCGCAAGCCGAATCTGAATGACGTGTTTTTGTGGGTCAACGAAACCAGTGCGGACTGTGAATCACCTGCACATACGCCCAGTCGCGACGCGACGCTGCAACGATGATCCGCGTTAAATGACCTACCGTCCAAAATGACCTACCGTCCGATACTCGCCGTCATCGAGCGCGAAATCGTGCGTCTGTTCCGCCAGAAATCGCGGCTGTTGTCGGCGATGGTGCGGCCGATGATCTGGCTGTTCGTGATCGGCGCCGGGTTCGACGCCATGCTCGGCCAGGGCGGCGGAAGTGGCGGCGACGGCGCGAGCTATCAATATTTTCTGGTGCCCGGCGTGCTCGGCATGTCGATGCTGTTCGGCGCCATGCTCGCCGCGCTGGCAACGGTTTACGACAAGGAATCGGGCGTGATGCGGATGCTGGTGGTAGCACCCTTCGAGCATTACTGGATTGTCGTCGCCAAAACACTGAGCGCCGCAATTGCGGCGGCGATACAGGCCGTGCTCGTGCTGATTCTGCTGGCGCTGCTCGGCTACTTGTCGAAAGACCTGTCGCCGCCTTTACTGGTTGCTGGAATCGCCGCAACCTCGCTGGCGTCCGCGAGCACCGGCATGCTGATCGCAGCGTGCACCAAGACGCTCGACAATTTCGCGGTGATGATGAATCTGGTGATTTTCCCGATGTTCTTTCTGTCGGGCTCGCTCTATCCGATCCAACATTTGCCCGACGCGCTGCGCATCGTTGCGATGATCAATCCTTACAGCTATGGGGTAGATCTCCTGAAGCACGCCTTGCCGGTCAGCGGCAGCGTCAACTTCAGCACGGATTTCAGCCTCGGCCTGAACCTCGCGGTTCTCCTCGGCTTCAGCGCGCTGGCAACCGCTATCGCATGTGCACGCTTTTCACGCGAGACGGCTTACGAACCCCTGATCCACATGCTAAGCCGCAAACGCGGCGAATAGAGCGCCAGCGGCCCTCCTACTTGACAAACTTCTTTCTCACATACCGCCGACGCGGAGCGTTTGCTCGTCGTAGTTTTCCATGAAGGATTCGATTTCTTGCTCCGAGTAGCCGTCGAACGCGAAGCTAATTTTTTTCATCGGCACATCGAGCGCGCCCATTTTTTCCGTGCCCTCATCCATGATCGTAATGCGCACACGCTTGTCGCCATCTCTGACGATGATTTGATTGCCTTCGATATCGAATTCCCGGTTGCCGATCGCATCGGGCAACTGGCGCAAAAATTCCTTGCGCGAAATATTGACCTCGCGGTCGAACCTGGGCTCCGCCTGACCATCGCGGATAAATGGCGAATTCATATTTCCTCCTTATTGGGCGGGCAAACTGCCGCTCCAATGAAATTGAGCAAGAGGCGGACCACGCATGATAGACCGCAGAAAATGCGGACAGCAGGCGGGGGTGCGCCCGAAAGCTGCCAGGCGGTTTGTAAAAGTTACAAAGATGACTCGGTCGCGAGGCTATTCGGATTGTTTAAGTTGACCGGCGCGCGGTACTTTTCGCGCGACCGGTCGGACGCCCGGTTAGCCCAGCGGAACGTTGGGCTAACCGCATCAGACCGCGCAGCGCATCATTCACCGCTTCGGCATTAGGAAAGGCCGTCGCAACGTCGGGCTCCAGGATAACCACGTTAGAGCTTTGCATGAAGTGATGAAAGTATTTGCCCCGAACACCGCCTGAAAAATCATAGTCGGAGCGCATCTCGTCCGGTGCGGGTTTGGATTTAGGTTTCATAGTTCGATCTTTCGCGCTTTGTCGCGAGCCGTGCGGCTTATGATGCGCACAATGTCTTCTTCCTCAGTGTGAGCGACAGCAAGTAATCGGCCCGAGGAAGATGTGCCGAGAGTCAGAAAACGCGCTTCGCCAATCGAATGATCGGGTCGGCGATGGTGTTAGCAAGCTCATCAC
Organism: Burkholderiales bacterium; assembly: GCA_014379915.1. GTDB lineage: Bacteria > Pseudomonadota > Gammaproteobacteria > Burkholderiales > JACMKV01 > JACMKV01. The sequence continues at coordinate 1,059 of JACMKV010000332.1, read as the reverse complement.
CGAAAACGCTCACCGCTTCAAGAAACGACACTCCGTGTTTCGCGAGATTTGAAGCCGCTTTGCTGGGATCCTATGTGAAGCGCATGCGCGAAGTTTACCGCCTTCCGTCACATGCGCAAAAGGGCTGACTATATCTTGTGCCTGGCGGGAACGGATGAACGGCAAATGTCTGTGAAGATAATCGTTCCGACCGTGTCCGGCAAAGATGCGCTGACTCGTTTCAACTTGCCGGCGCGGTGTGCGAATTATTGCGGACGATCGCCGTTGCTTTCCACCATGGGCTCCGTACTGCGACGAAGTATCTCCTGACTCAAAAGATGTACCGTCATCGCATAGAAAACGCTGCGGTTATAACGCGTAATCACGTAAAAATTATTCAGCCCCAGCCAGTATTGCAGGCCATCGTCGGCTTCCAGCGTAAACAGCGTGGCGAGCGTATCGGCCGGCAATGGTTCGCGAACCGTCACCAGCGCACTTTGGAATTCGGCGAGCGTCGTTTGCGGTTTGATCTCCCTTTGCAAAAACTGTTGATAGTTATCGAACGCGCCGGCGCGAAGCACAACCGGTGCGCCGTGCTGCCAGCCGTAGTCGCGATAATAGTTCGCGACGCTTCCGATCGCGTCCGCCGGATGCCACAAATTGATCTGGCCGTCGCCATCGAAATCGATGGCGTAGCGTCGATAGCTGCGCGGAATGAACTGTCCCAGCCCCATCGCGCCGGCATACGAGCCTTTCAGGGTCAGTGGGTCGAAGCCGGTTTCGCGTGCGAGCAGCAGATATTGTTCGAGCTCGCTGCGAAAAAATTCACCGCGCCGCGGGTAATCGAACGCCAGCGTTGCCAGCGCGTCGAGCACGCGATAGCGGCCGGTATTTTTGCCGTAAAGCGTCTCCACTCCTATCGTCGCCACGATGATTTCAGGCGCGACGCCGAAATCACGCTCGGCCCGCGCAAGCTCGGCGGCATGATCGTCCCAGAATTGCGCGCCGCCTTCGATGCGGGAAGCCGTCAGAAACGGAGGGTAATATTCACTCCACGGCCTGGTCGTCGCAGGGGTGGTG
>JACMKV010000039.1 GCA_014379915.1 Burkholderiales bacterium | reverse complement strand
CAGCGGCCGCTCTCGTTCCACTCCTTCTGAAGCCGTTGCGCATCAAGTTCGCGTGCCGTCATGCTGCTGCTCCCGCAATAGGCCCGAGTGAACGGGCGTTGGATCGTGAAAACGGATCATCAGAAATCGTACGAGCATTTATGCAATGCAACAAGCCGGCTAATATATATAAGAGTGAATGTTTCACCAGAAGAAACAAGATGGTAGCCAGGCTGTGCCGCAATACGAAACACACTCCGGCATTTTGAAAAGCGGAGTGCTGTCCTGCAATAAACCCGTTCCGGATGGCGAAATGGGGTGCGAGGAATGAAACACAGTCGATGACCCAAGGTGCGGCATAGGAAGCCGCGCTGAAAATGGATGCATGTGCCCGCGCATTTCGGGCAAATCCCGATGCACCCGATCTGCCACATTCGCGTTACCGACTCAAAGCGCTCGCAACGGGCTTGCGCACTAACCCACGCGAAACACGATGAACGTCCTTGGCATCCAACTTAACGCCCCGTCTCTGATGGGCCTGATACGCATGCTCGGCTTTACGCTGGCGGCGATCGCGCTGGTCGAAATGGCGGATTCGCTGAATTCGGGCGTGTGGGCGAGCGAAGGATCGCTGTCGTTTATCGTTGGAGGCTTCTCTGGTTTCCTGCTGAACGAATCCGGTGCCGATTTTTCAAAGCACGGCTGGCGCGCCTTTGCACTACTAATGGCATGCGCGATCTTCGTGTTCCTCGCGTTCAGCCTCGCGCTCTAGTCTGTTACGCCGTCACCGCGGCGCTACGCGTCGCGCTGGCGATTCGCATCGCCATAAGCAGCGCCGCCACCAGCAGGATCGCCACGGCCACCAGCGCCGCCTGAAACCGGCCCGCATCGAGCAGTGGACCGAACACTAGAGGCGATAACGCAAGCCCAACATCCAGGCCCGAGTAAACGAAGCCGTAAATGCGGCCGAAAGCGGCCTTGCCGAACTGGCCGGTTGCAGCACGCCGCACCAACAGATCCCGATTTGGCCCCGACGTGCCGACGCCGAAGCCCATTAGTGCCATCACCGGAAACACAAGCGCTGCGCCGATTTGCCCCGATGCAAGCAGCAGCGCCATGCAAGCACTGAACCCGAGCGCGATGGCAATCAAGCGCTCGTTGCGCTCGTTACGCGAAGCGAGAAAGCCGCCGGTAATCGTCCCGGCCGCGCTGCCGAGCAAGTACGCTGTCAGGGTGCTGGTGGCAACCACCAGCGACATCCCGTAGACGTTGCCGAGAATCGCCGGCGCAAAGTTTTGCAGAATGCCGAACGAAGCGGTCGCGAAAAAGAAAAAAGCGAAGCAGAGCCACACGGGTGTCGATCGCAGGAAGGCGAACTGGTTTGATGCGGGTTGCTCGACGGCTGCCGTTTGCGCGTGGCTCGGCACCACCAGCTCGGCGGCTGCATTGGCCAGCATCGAGCGCCGCCAGAACAAGATGGCGAGAACAATGGCGCCGACGCAGGCCGCCGCAAATCCGGCCGCCTGCCATCCAGCGAACGTGGCGATGCCCGCCATGAATACCGGCGCTGCCGCCCAGCCGAGATTTCCTGAAAGTCCATGCATCGAAAACGCGTGCCCCAATCGCGGCTGCGCTACGCGATGATTGAGCAAAGTGAAATCGGCCGGATGAAAAATGCTGTTGCCGAGCCCGGCGACCGCTGCGGTCAACATCAGCATCGCGTAACTATTCGACAAACCCAAGATCACACCCGATAGCGCCAGCAGGCCGATCCCAAAGAACAGCACCGGCCGCGAGCCGGTCTTGTCGACGACGAATCCCGCAAGCGCCTGACCAATTCCACTGATGACGAAGAACGTCGTCATCAACAAGCCGGCCTCGGTGTATGACAAATTGAAGTCTTTCATCAGCCACGGGAACAGCGGCGGCAGCATCAGATGAAAGAAATGCGAGGTACCGTGCGCCAACCCGACCAGGCCGATCACTTCGGCATCATGACGAATCGAAGAAGATGCAGGCAAGCGCGAACTCGATGAACTCATGCGGACAGACAGCGGCGAGCGGTCAAGCAAATGTAGCAGTTCGAGCGCTTGCACTTTCGCGTTCGCTCGCGGCAGCGGCGTG
>JACMKV010000331.1 GCA_014379915.1 Burkholderiales bacterium | reverse complement strand
TGCGGATGCCATGTTTCTGCACGATTTCGGCGCGGACGCCACTCGTTACGGATGAAATAGACGAGAAGCCGGATGCACCTGCAACCACTCGAAATGGCCGGAAAGCTGTCGCCGTCTAGCTGGACCGCGCAGGGTTTCTATGGAGTCTTCCAGGGTGAATATTGCATGCATTACTCGGGCATGAACTTGGCGCCGGTTCACGCCGACGTACCGAGATCGAAGCCGTATAGCTGGACGGCTTCGACGCCAAAGCCAACATCCTCTTAAGGCCTTCGAGCTGGTGTTGCGGTCAGGCGTTTGCATCTGCAGTCAGCGTCTGGTGAATGAACTGGACGCATATCGAGCCTTCTCCCACCGCCGATGCCACGCGCTTGACCGACCCGGCGCGCACGTCGCCGGCGGCGAAAACGCGCGGACAACTCGTCTCCAGCAAGTAAGGTCGTCGCGCGAGCTTCCAGCCAGCGGATTGCAGTTCATCAATACTCAGCGCATCGCCAGTCTTGACGAAACCTTTGTCGTCCAGGATGAGATCATCGGCCGTGAAGCCGGTCGCCGGTTGCGCGCCGATGAAGATGAACAAATGCGACGCTTCCAATCGGCGAGTCTCGCCATCGCGAATATCCCGGATCACCAGCGCGCTGATGCGATCGTCACCCTCGATCCGCACGACTTCTGTATAAGGCAAAAGCTCGATGTTCTCGGCGCGATCAATGCGGCGGATGAGGTAGTCCGACATGCTTTCGGCAAGGCCCTCGCCGCGCACGAGGATGCTGACTTTTCTGGCATGATCCGAGAGATAAACGGCCGCCTGTCCGGCCGAGTTGCCGCCGCCGACGATCGCGATGTCTTCACCGTGACAGAACTGTCCCTCGATATAGCTCGCGCCGTAATGGACGCCGCTGCCGTCGAATGTTGCAAGCCCCTCAATCGGCGGCTGCCGGTAAATTGCTCCCGAAGCGATAACGATTGATCGCGCCTTGATCCGGTCAGCGCCGTCAAGTTCGAGCATATGGAAAGGGTCACCGCAATTTAACTTGGTGAGTTCGCGCGCGACCGCGATTTCGGCACCGAACTTTACCGCTTGAATGTATGCGCGCCCGGCTAACGCCTGGCCGGAAATACCGGTAGGAAAGCCGAGATAATTCTCGATTCTGGAGCTGGTGCCGGCTTGTCCACCAACCGCGCAGCTCTCGATGACGACCACGCTCAACCCCTCGGAGGCCGCATAAACTGCTGCCGCCAGACCCGCTGGTCCGGCGCCGACGATAGCGACGTCAAATTCAGCGCCCTCGGTTAGCTCGGCGGCAAAGCCAAGACATTCTGCGATTTCACGGTTGGACGGATTGGTAAGCCGTTGAGCGTCGCAGATCAACAGCGGCAGCGTGGCGGCCGTGGCGTGCAATGACTGCACCTTCGCTTCAGCGTCTGCACCGCGGTCGATATCGACGACTTCATGCGGCACGCCACTGCGGCTGAGGAACGTGCGAATGCGGGCAGTATCACGCTGAGAACTCGAGCCCACCAACGTGACGCCGCCCAACTGCTCGGCGACCATCCGCATGCGGCGCAATATGAAACTAAGCAGGATGGTTTCGCCCAGCGTCGCCTCGATGGCGATCAACTCGCGCAATTTTTCCGTGCTCACGGCCAGCACGCGCGTGCGCCCTTTAGCGCGACCGGCAAGGAGCGCGCCGCGGCCCGATAGGGTTGCCGTCTCGCCACCGTAATGCCCACGGCCGTATGTAACGATGACGTGCTCGCCGCTGTCGGTTCGGCGGAAGATTTCCAGTTCGCCGTCGAGCACCAGGAAAAAACCGCGTTTGCGGTCGCCGATGTTCCATAAGAGCTGACCTTCGGCGATCTCGCGCTCCTCACCGTAGCGGCGCACTATATTGATCTGGTCTTCGGTCAGCTCCGGGTTAAGTTCATGCTGGCGGTTCTCAGTGCCTGCGGCCCAGGGAGGCGGAGGTTGCTGCGCCCAGTTCTCTTGATCGGTCACTTAAGGCTCTTCTCCGGTACATACAAAGGAAGAAAATCAGTTTGCAGCGTGCTGTTGCCTGAACCCATTGTCACTTTGGCGACCTGCCATCCTCCACCCAGCGCCTTGTACAGCGCCGCCAATGCTGTGGCCGCGGTAATTTCGCTAATCACCAATTGATCTTGCGCGGCAAGCTGCACGCGTTCGGCGTCGAGCACTTCCAGGAAATTCGCAACTCCCTCTCGGTAGCGCAGACGAGCTAGCTCTGCGGCTTGAGTGCTTGCGCGCTCGGCCCTCGCCAAGCGATCGTAGCGAATGCGTTCGCGTCCGAACGTGACAGATGCGCTCTCAACTTCTTCGAGCGCGGCAAGGACAACGCGCTCGTACTGAGCGAACGCGCCTTCAGCCCGCGCTTCAGCTTGTGCGATGCGGGCACGAACACGGCCGAGATCGAATGCAGCGAGCCAAACGATGCTCGGACCAATCGAATAGAAGCCAGCTTCATCCTTGACGAGGTCGGAACCGGAGGTCGCAGCGACCCCTAAGCTTCCGAGAAGTGTTACGCGCGGAAACAGATCGGCAACTGCAACGCCGATACCCGCAGTGAAAGCGGCTAGGTTTCGTTCCGCGAAGCGAATGTCTGGGCGTCGCCGTAGCAAGTCTGCGGGCGCTTCGACACCGATGACGTCCGGCAACTCGGGAATCGGCGCGGCTGCCAGAAGCTCATTGTTCAGCGCTCCAGGAGGTTGTCCTGTCAGCACCGCAAGACGATGGAGTGCGCGTTTAATCTGCGCTTGCAGCGGTGGAATAGTCGCGAGCGTGGAGTTAAGTTGCGCTTCAGCGCGAGCAAGATCAAACGCGTTGCCGCGGCCCCCTTCAAGCAGGATGTCGGTGAGATCGAGCGTCTGCGTTTGGTTCTCCGCATTCGCAGTGGCCACCTGCAACCGTTGCTGGGCGCCCCGCATCTCCAGGTAATTGCGCGCGACTTCCCCAATCAAGGTGACTGCCACATCACGGCGATTGGCTTCGAAAGATTCGGCTTCCGCCTCTCGCGCCTCTATCAGTCGTCGCACTCGTCCAAAAAAGTCAATTTCCCAGAATGCGTCGAACCCCGCGTCGTACAGATCTTGATCGCGATCAACACCAGAAGCGACGAGCTCCGCGCTTTGCCGGCTGTGACTCGCATCAGCTTGCGTTGTGATCGTTGGATAGCGGTCATAGGTCTGCTCGCGTCTCAGCGCGCGAGCCTCGCGCAATCGTGCTTCGGCAACGCGAAGATCGGGATTGTAGGCAAGGGTCTGCTCGACGAGCTGTGTCAGCGTCGCGTCGTTGAACAATGTCCACCATTCAATCTCCAGTCGCACTTCGCTCAAACCTTCGTCCTCGACGTTGACAAAACGTGATTGAGGATCGTCTCCACGTGACTCGTAATTTGGGCCGACTAAAGTGCAGCCGGTCGAGATAAGCGCCAGCAATAGACTTTTGTACTTACCCACGAGGATTCTCTTCCATCACTGCCGGCTGCTTAGGCGCAAGGGTGCCGCGCTCAGAGAACCTGCGGATGACCACGTAAAAAACGGGCGTCAAAAAAAGTCCGAAAAGTGTGACCCCCAACATGCCGCTGAAAACAGCGGTGCCCAAAACCTGCCGCATCTCCGCGCCGGCGCCGCTCGCGATCATCAGGGGAACCACACCGAGAATGAAAGCAAAGGAAGTCATCAGGATCGGCCGTAGCCGAAGCTGCGCGGCGTTTGTCGCGGCCGCGTAGACAGACTTTCCTTCGTCTTCCTGCTGCTTGGCAAACTCTACGATCAGGATGGCGTTTTTACACGCAAGGCCGATCAGGACGACAAAGCCGATCTGAGTCAGAATGTTGTTATCCATACCACGCATCCAGATACCGAGGATAGCGAACAGCAGGCACAGCGGCACAATAAGGATGATGGCGAGGGGCAGCGTCCAGCTTTCGTATTGCGCAGTCAGCACCAGGAAAACGAACAGTACGCTGAGAGGAAAAATCAGTAGCCCGGCATTTCCGGCCAAGCGCTGCTGAAATGCAAGCTCGGTCCAGTCGGAACCGATGCCGCTGGGTAGCGTCTTGTCCGCGAGCTGTTCCATAGTCGTCAAAGCCTCGCCCGAGCTGTGCCCAGGAGCCGCGCTGCCTTGCACTTCAGCTGCCGGGTAAAGGTTATGTCTTACGACCCGGTCGGATCCTGTCGTCTCTCGAATTTCTGCGAGAGAACCCAACGGCACCATCGCGCCTGACGTGCTGCGCGCTCGCAGTCGTGCAATATCGCTCGGTTCAAACCGGAACGGCGCATCAGCTTGAGCAGTCACACGGTAAGTGCGGCCTAACAAATTAAAATCGTTGACATAGGCAGAGCCAAGAAAGACTTGTAGCGCTTCGAATACGTTTTCCACAGGCACATTCAACATCTCTGTCTTGGTGCGATCAATGTCCAGAAAATATCGCGGCGTTGCGGTGCTGAATGTCGTGAATACGCGCTCTACCGTTTTCGATTGATTGGCCGCCGCAATCAGTTCTCCGGTCGCCGCCGAAAGCGTTTCCAATCCACGCCCACCACGGTCCTGAACGACCATCTTGAAGCCGCCGGAATTACCCAAACCACGCACTGACGGCGGCGCGATTACAAAAAGCTGCGCACCTTGTATCTCGCTGTTCAAAGCTTGGGTAAGACTCGCGACAAGTGCCTTGGCACTGTGACCTTGGTCGCGCTCACTGAAGGGTTTCAGCGTAACGAAGATCGCGCCCGCGTTTGAAGCGTTCGAAAAGGTTGCCCCTGAAAAACCAG
>JACMKV010000330.1 GCA_014379915.1 Burkholderiales bacterium | reverse complement strand
GTCGACCGCTTGCGCAGCATACGCGCGGTCGATGCCAGCCATCATTTCACACTGGTGTGCCGCGATCTTGCGCAGATTTCACAGTACGCGCGCGTCGATAACCAGCAGTACCGCTTGCTGCGCGCCGCGACGCCGGGCAGCTATACGTTCATTTTGCACGCGAGTTGCGAGGTGCCGAAGCGGTTGCAGAATGCGAAACGTAAAACGATCGGACTGCGTGTTCCCGGGCATCCCGTCGTGCAGGACTTGCTGACCGAGCTGGGCGAGCCTCTGCTGAGTTCGACCTTGATCCTGCCCGGCGACGACGTGCCATTGAACGACGCCGCGGCAATCCGCGAGCGGCTCGAGCACAGCGTCGATCTCGTGCTCGACGGCGGCTCGTGCGGACTGACCATGACGACCGTGATCGACCTGACCGGCGCGACGCCGCAGATCGTCCGTGAGGGCAAGGGTAGTCTCGATGTGCTCGGTCTTTAGCCGTGCGCAAGCCTTGGTTTGGCGAACTTTCTACCGCGCATCTGTCTGTCAGTTTTAACCTCTAGGCTCACATGGAATACAACCTGATTCAGACCATCGCGATCTATGCGCTGCCGGTGATATTCGCGATCACCCTGCACGAAGCTGCGCACGGCTACGTCGCGCGTCATTTCGGGGATCTAACCGCGTATGCGGCCGGCCGCATCAGCCTGAATCCGCTGCGCCATATCGATCCGATCGGCACGGTGCTGGTGCCGCTCGCCTTGCTGGCGTTCGCAAAGCTGGCCGGCGGCCCGGGCATTCTGTTCGGCTGGGCCAAGCCGGTTCCGGTCAATTTCGCCAACCTGCGCGATCCTAAACGCGACATGCTGTGGGTCGCAGCCGCCGGACCGGGCGCCAACTTGTTCATGGCGCTGTTCTGGGGCGTGATGCTCAAGATTGCGTTGTCCATACCCGAATCGAGCTTCAGCGTGCCGCTCGCGTTGATGAGCAACGGCGGCATTGTGGTCAACGCTGTGCTGATGGTTCTGAACCTGCTGCCAGTGCCGCCGCTCGACGGCGGCCGGATCGCCGTCAGCCTGCTGCCGCACCGTCTCGCCTACCGGTTCGCAATGCTGGAACCGTACGGGCTGATCATCATCGTCGTGCTCTTGTTCAGCGGGGTGTTGAGTGCCATCATGTCGCCTTTTATCGGGGCGACCAGCGGGCTTATCCAATGGATTTTCGGCATAAGCTAGACGCGCGGACACGTTACCGCGTCAGCGGCCGTTTGCGGGGAGCGCGCCTTGCTGCCCGTTCCCGCTAACCGGCCTCCGGCTAACGTGTCACGGGCGGCAGCTCGCCTTTCAGCTTCCTCTCCATGACGGAACCGAATGCTGCGCGTGTTTTATCGGGCATGCGTCCCACCGGCCAGCTGCATCTGGGTCACTATCACGGCGTCCTGAAAAACTGGGTCAGTTTGCAGCGCGAACACGCGTGCTTTTTTTTCGTCGCCGACTGGCACGCGCTGACTACGCATTACGATGCGCCGCAACTGATTGCCGCCAGCGTATCCGACATGCTGATCGACTGGCTTGCGGCGGGCGTCGACCCCGAGCAGGCGACGTTGTTCATTCAGTCTAAGGTTCCCGAGCACGCCGAATTGCATCTGCTGCTGTCGATGATCGCGCCGCTCGGTTGGCTTGAGCGCGTGCCGACATACAAAGATCAGCAGGAAAAGCTGACCGAAAAGGATTTGTCGACGTACGGCTTTCTCGGTTATCCGTTGCTGCAAAGCGCCGACATTCTGGCGTATCGCGCCGAACTCGTACCGGTCGGCGAAGATCAGGTTCCGCATATCGAATTTACCCGCGAAATCGCGCGCCGCTTCAATCATCTTTACGGTAAGGAGCCTGGCTTCGAGCAAAAAGCCGAACGAACGGCTGCCCGCTTGGGCGCGGAAAAAGGCCGATTTCTCGAACTGCGCACGAGGTATTTGCAAAATGGCGACGCGGCTGCGCTCGAGGCGGGGCGAGTGCTCCTTGCCCATGCAAATTTGCGGCGCGAAGAACGTGAGCAACTGGGCGGTTATCTCGAAGGCGGCGGCAAAATCATCTTGCCCGAGCCTGCCGCCAAGCTGACCGCGGCGTCGAAGATGCCGGGAATCGACGGCCAGAAAATGTCGAAGTCCTACGGCAACACGATTTCATTGCGCGAGGACGAAGCGTCGGTCGTCAAGAAGATTCGCACCATGCCGACCGATCCGGCGCGCGTGCGGCGCACCGATCCCGGCGATCCGGACAAGTGCCCGGTCTGGCAATTTCATCTGGTTTACTCGGATGAACCTCGTCAGCAGTGGGTGCGGCAGGGTTGCACAACCGCCGGAATCGGCTGCCTCGAATGCAAGCAGCCCGTGATCGACGCCGTGCTCGCCGAGCAGAAGCCGATGCGCGAGCGCGCCAGCCGTTACATCAGCGATCCGTCGTTGCTCAATAAAATTGTTGCCGAAGGTTGCGACCGCGCGCGGGCCGCAGCTGGTGCTACGATGCGCGAAGTGCGCGCGGCAATGGGCTTGTCCTATCCTTCGCTTGAAGAAAAGCGCGCAAGTCCGCAACAGCATGCCGCGGTTCCGCTAGAATAAGCCTGCTTCCGCAAGCATGCGTTGCATCCGCGTGAGCAAGCGGTAGCAGCAAATCAATGCTTCGACATTCCGCGCGCACAATGCTGTTTTTCACGCAACTCGATTCCAAACACGCATAACGAGATGCCCGATTCGCAACCGCTGCAAGGCGAACTTTCCGAATCGCAGACTGAAGACGAAGCCCGTACGCGGCTACCGGTTCCCGTCAATGCGCTTCCTGCGACCTTGTATCTGTTGCCGATGTCGGACCGCCCATTTTTTCCGGCGCAGACTTTCCCGCTATTGCTGAACGAGCGGCCATGGCTGGAAACGATCGACAGGATCGGCGAGACCGCGCACAAGATGGTCGGTCTGGTGCTGGTCAAACCCGATCGCCCCGAGGATGCGCGGCAGCACGATTTTCATTTGGTCGGCACGGCTGTCCGCATGCACCGCCCGAGGAGGGCCGACGGCAAGATGCAATTCATAGCCGAGGGTGTGAAGCGTTTTCGCATCCTCGACTGGATCTCCATCAAGCCCCCGTATCTGGTCAAGGTCGAGTATCCGTCCGACGGGCGCAATCAGAACTCGGATGAGCTGCGCGCGTATGCAATGGCGATCATCAACACCATTAAAGATCTGGTTCCGCTGAATCCGCTTTACACCGAAGAACTCAAGTTTTTTCTGAACCGCTTCAGTCCGAACGAGCCGTCGGCCCTGGCCGATTTTGCCGCGAGCTTGACGACCTCTTCCAAAGACGACTTGCAGCAGGTGTTGGGCGCATTCAATTTGCGCCGGCGCATGGAAAAAGTGCTGGTGCTGATCAAGAAAGAACTCGACGTCGCGAAGCTGCAATCGCATATCCGCCGCCAGGTCACCGACAAAATCGAAAAGCAGCAGCGTGAATTTTTTCTGCGCGAGCAACTGAAAGCGATTCAGAAAGAGCTGGGCATCGCGAAGGACGATCGCACCGCCGATGTCGAGCGTTTTCGTGATCGCATCAGCAAGCTCAACTTGAAGCCGCCAGTCGAAAAGCGTATCGAGGACGAATTGCAAAAGCTGTCGCTGCTCGAAACCGGCTCGCCGGAATACGCGGTTACCCGCAATTATCTCGACTGGTTGACGCAACTGCCGTGGGGCAAGCATTCGAAGGACAAGCTCGATCTGAAGCGCGCGCGCAAGATTCTGGATCGCGATCATTACGGCCTCGACGACGTCAAGGACCGCATCATCGAGTTCCTTGCGGTCGGCGCAAT
>JACMKV010000329.1 GCA_014379915.1 Burkholderiales bacterium | reverse complement strand
GCCCGCCCGCAGCCCCACTCGCTCCGAAAGTGGCTGTGTTCGCATCACTGAAGGCCGCTTTGGATGCATTCGATACCGATCCCTTTCCTGAGCTGGTCGCGCACATAAGGGATAAATGGAAGGATGATTCTCGTGAGCGTAATGCGCGCCGACTGAGGCTGGACCAGCATGCGCGTTACTACTGGGACGAAGCTTTCGGCGCCGATGGCCTGACGTCTAATTCTCCCGCAGCCATGACTCTGGTTCGACACGACGAACCAATTTCGCGCACGCGATGGCAGTTCGCGCCCCGTCATGAACACGTGTGGCTGGAGCGTGAGAAGTGAGTCACTTTTTCTCCCGCGCGCGCATCGTGCAAGAAGGCCTAAATCGAGGCGAACTTTTGCGATTGGCAGGCGGCGATGCGTACTTCGACCACGCACTGGTTTGGAGGCTCTTTCCGGGCGACGGTGCGGCGCGCGATTTTGTGTTCCGCGCCATCCGCAATGGCGCCGGCTGGCCGGAGTTCTTCGTCGTTTCGCAGCGCGAGCCGGCCCCTGTGCTTGGCTTGTTGATGGTCGAAACCAAGCTCTATGAGCCGAAGCTGGGTGCAGGTGATCGCGTCCAGTTCAGCCTGCGGGCCAATCCGACGCAGGTAAGCGTGCAGACTATTCCGGAAGACGCTCTTGCGAGTTACAACGCCAAACGCTCAATGATCGGAAAACCTTCGCAGGGGCGCCGCCGCAAGCGGATCTTCCATGACGTGCTGATGGATGCCAAGAAGCGCATGGGCCATCCTTTGCCCATTATCGCGCCGCGAGCCGAACGCGATGCCTGTGAAAAGAGTGCGGATGAAGCGGTACGAAATTGGTTTTTGCAACGCGCCCAGAAGTGGGGATTGAGCATCTGCCAGCGTGAGAACCTTTCATCCACATTGCCTGAGCCGACATTGGATTGGTCTGGTTATCGCCAACATCGGCCATTGCATCGCGGACGCGCGATTCAGTTTTCGTCGGTCGATTACGAGGGTTACGCAGAGGTCATCGATCCAGATAAGCTCACCAAAGCGCTAACGACGGGAATCGGTCGCGCCAAAGCTTTCGGATGCGGCCTGCTGTTGGTTCGGCGCTTGACGGATTAAGCTATTGTCAAAAGAAGCCCCGTTTCTGTGGGCATTTTTTGATCGAGTTGAGGTGTAGACATGGACTGGAAACAAACCATAGTGACTGATGCTGAGATATGCGGTGGCCGACCGCGCGTCAAGAACACTCGCTTGACGGTCGAGTTTCTTCTAGGGCTTAAAGCGGCAGGCTGGGGTGAGCAGCAGATTCTGGAGAACTATCCCTCTCTTAAGCCTGAAGACTTGCAAGCCGTTTATGGCTACGCCCAGGCCATCATGCAAGATGAATCTTTTCTGCCGGCGGCGTGAGCCGAAGGATTCTTCTCGCCGATGAGAACATTCCTCTGCGCGTGATACGCGCCTTGCGAGCCGCGGGTCATCAAGTCATTGCTATCGTCGAAGAAGCTGCGGGCCTCGATGACGCGGCAGTCCTGTCGCGGGCACATGGGACCGATGCGGTGCTTCTGACTTTCGATCGCGACTACGGCGAGTTGATTTTCAAGAAATTGCATCCGCACCCGCGCTCCCTCATTTACCTTCGCTCTTTTCCTGCATCTCCGCAGGAATTAACCGATCTCATCGTGAGACTAGTCGACGGCGGCATCGCGGGCGACGTTGATGGATATTTGATTGTCTGGACACGCGAGGGAATTCGGAAGCGCCTTTTCCCGTCCCGCGTATGAGTTCGGGCCTGTTGCCTCCGCTAAAGCCGATCCCGATCAAGGATAGACTCTCCATTCTCTTCATCGAAAAAGGCCAGCTCGATGTCCTCGATGGCGCGTTTGTTGTGGTCGATAAAAACGGCGTTCGTACGCATATTCCCGTTGGCGGCGTCGCCTGTTTGATGCTCGAAGTCGGAACGCGCGTTTCCCATTCGGCTTGCGCGCTGGCCGCGCGCGTGGGGACTTTACTCGTATGGATAGGCGAGGCGGGAGTGCGGCTTTATTCGGCCGGACAACCCGGCGGCGCGCGCGCCGATCGCTTGCTTTATCAAGCGAAGCTTGCGCTCGATGCAGCGCTTCGCCTGAAGGTCGTGCGCAAAATGTATTCGATGCGCTTCGGTGAAGAGGCGCCGGCGCGGCGCAGCGTGGAACAGTTGCGGGGTATCGAAGGTGTACGCGTGCGCGAGATGTATAAGCACATCGCGCGCAAATATGGCGTCGAATGGAAGTCGCGCAATTACGATACGCAAGAGTGGGATCGCGGCGATGTGCCTAACCGCTGTCTGTCGTCGGCGACCGCGTGCTTATACGGCGTCACCGAGGCGGCGGTGCTTGCGGCAGGTTACGCGCCGGCGATCGGATTTATCCATACCGGCAAGCCGCTTTCATTTGTTTACGATATCGCCGACGTTTACAAATTCGAGACGGTCGTGCCGGTCGCCTTTCGCATCGCTTCGCGATCGCCAGCCAATCCGGAACAGCAGGTGCGTCTCGCATGCCGCGATGTTTTCCGAACCACTAATCTGCTCGAGCGCATCATTCCGGGGATCGAAGAAATATTATCCGCCGGCGAGGTCGAGCCGCCTGCTCCGCCCGAAGACGCTGTTCCTCCGGCAATTCCCAATCCGGAAAGCATAGGCGATGCTGGTCATCGTGCTTGAGAACGCCCCGCCCAGGTTGCGCGGACGGCTCGCGATCTGGCTGCTTGAAATCCGTGCGGGCGTATACGCTGGCAATTATTCCGCCAAAGTTCGCGACCATATTTGGAGCCATGCGAATCGGGAATCGAAGACGGCAATGCGGTGATGGCATGGCGCACGAACAACGAAGCCGGGTTCGATTTCATGACGTTGGGCAGTAACCGACGCATCCCGGTCGAACTCGATGGCGCGAAGCTCGTTTCGTTTTTGCCGGAGCAGACCGGCGACATTTGACGCTCTTTGGCAATTTAGCAAAACCCCTCGGAAAATCGGTAGAATTTGGTCGTTGTAAATATCGCTGAATTTTCAGTGAGAAGAAGGAAGTGTGTTCCCCACACGCGTGGGGATGAACCGACAAGGGTCTACGACGTCGCATATTCCGCGACCGGCGGACACGTGCAGATCAGTGTGCGGTCGCCCTGCAGGTTGTCGATGCGCGCGACTGGCGGCCAGTATTTGTTGTCGATTAGATAAGGCAACGGGAAGAACGCCTGCTGCCGCGAATACGGCCGCGTCCAGTCTTC
>JACMKV010000328.1 GCA_014379915.1 Burkholderiales bacterium | reverse complement strand
GCCAACCTCGCTGAGACGAAAGGCGAAGCTTCCACGTTCGGCTTCCCGTTCAAGGCGTGGGCTGAAAAGAAAGGCGTTAGCTGGACGGCGTGGGTTTCGGATCACCAGTGGTTTCCGGTGATGTTCAAGGATGCCTCTTTTAACACCCCCACGGCGTTCGGAAAACTGGCTAAGGACTGGTTAGCGGAGAAGAAATAAAACGATAACAATAGGATGGCCGGCGCGACTTCGGATGCGCCGGCCATCTGCTTTTCACGAACGATAGAATCACATGATCAGCATACTGTTCCTCACTACGGCCTTGCCCGGGGACAAATCGAACGGCGGCGAGATCGCAACGACAAACTTCTTCGATGCATTAAGTCAAGCCGGACACCGTCTCACGGTGACGGGTTATGCCAGACCGGGAGCTCATTACCAGATAAGACCGCACGAAATAATTATCGAAGAACGGCCCATAGAAACGGGCCGCGCCAGGATTCGCTCCGTCATCTGGTTTTTGACGGCGCTGACAAAAAATGTTGCCTATTCCGTCTCGAAATACTGGTCTAGAAGGTATATTCGCACGGTCACAGAATTACTCAGAAATAGTAATTTTGATCTGGTGATCATTGATCACGCCCAGATTGGTTTCTTGTATCCGTATATCATTCACAGGCCACTTGTATTGATCGCCCATAATGTAGAAAACCTGATCTACGAAGACCAGGCGTCAGGCTCGACCGGGTTAAAGAAATGGCTTTATGCGCGCGAAACTAGGTGTATCCGGGATATGGAATACCGGTTAGCCGAAGCCTCTGTGATGGTGTGGACCTTGACCGAAAAAGATAAGGAATATTTCAGTAGAATCGGTGCGCGCAGCGAGGCATTTGCGATTCCCTCCGCATTCTCCGCGAAGCCTCCTGCCCCGACTGACCAAACCGACAGCGATATTGTCATGCTCGGTACATGGACATGGAAGGCCAACGCTGACGGCCTGCGCTGGTTTTTTGAACAGGTATATCCGCTATTGCCCAGGCACTCTCGGATCGAGGTGGGCGGGAAAGGCGCCGATTGGCTCATCATGAAATGGCCAAACGTCACTTATCGCGGCTTCGTGCCGGACGCGCATGCCTTTCTCACGCGAAGCAAAGTCGTCGCGATACCGTCTGTTTCAGGAGGCGGCGTGCAGATCAAGACCCTGGACGCTATCGCTAGCGGTGCTTCTATCGTCGCTACGCCCACAGCAATGCGCGGCATCGAATATCCGCCCGAAACAGTGCGCGTGGCCGAGCAGGCTAGGGAATTTGCCGATCACCTGATTTCCTTTTGCAACGTCCGTCCCAGGCAGGAAGACGTCATTCGGGCGCTGCAATGGTCAGCGTCAAGGCGACTGAACTTTGAAAAACAAGTAGCCATGTCAATCGAACTAGCAATGTCCTATCCCAGCCGGGGCTGAAATGCATCCATCTAGTGCTACGCTCCCGCTCGAAAGACACGTGGTCCTGTTCGGGCTCAAATTTAACGCACTCACTCTCGAACAAGCGACCGATGCAGTGGTGACAGCGGCCAAAGCGAAGCAGAAAGGTTTAGTCGTCACCCCAAACGTAGACCATCTCGTTATGCTGCAGACTGATGCGGATATGTGTTCGATTTATCAGAAGGCAGCGTTTGTGTTTGCCGATGGCATGCCCGTGGTCTGGCTCAGCAGATTAACCTCCAAGTTTGGCCTGCCTATGCGGGTGACGGGGGCCGATCTCCTTCCTGCGGTTTGCGCGGGGGCAGCGAGGGCCGGCGTGTCGCTTTTCTTCATGGGAGGGCAACCCGGAGTGGCCGATCAAGCTGCAAAAAATCTCCGAGCCGAATTTCCGGGTGTGCAGATCGTCGGCACCTATTGCCCGCCGATGGGTTTCGAAAAAGACCCGGCCGAGACCTCGCGTATGGTCGAACTGGTCAATCGCTCTCAACCCGACATTCTGTGTTTCGGCGTAGGCGCACCCAAGCAGGAAAAATGGGCTGCCGCGCAACTCGATAAGCTGGCAGTGGGCCCGATACTGTGTATCGGAGCAGCTTTCGATTTCGCAGCCGGAACCATCAAGCGTGCCCCCGAACTGGTGCAAAGGTTTGGCCTCGAATGGCTGTGGCGATTGTCAAATGAACCGGGCCGGCTATGGCAACGTTATCTGCTGCGCGATAGCAGATTTCTGCTGCTCGCTGGACGGGAAATCTTGCACGCGCGTTCAAGCAAAAGCCGTCGCACGTAACGGATTTCCTCTGCCAGCTCAGCGAACAAATTAATCTGCCCTCCCCATCCAGTCACTGCTTAACTCTCCTCTCGTCGAAGAATCTGAATAGCCATGCCGAAAGTTAGACGTAACGTCATCGCGAACTACGCCGGAAACGGCTGGACCGCTTTGATGTCGCTCGCCTTCATTCCTCTGTATATCAAGCTGATGGGCGTGGAGTCGTACGGCCTGGTCGGGTTTTATACCACGCTGCTTTCGGTTTTTGCGTTGCTCGATCTCGGCATCAGTACCACGGTCCAATGGCATTTGGCGCGGCTCTCGGCAGAACCCGAGAAAGCGCACGAGGCGCGCAACCTGGTTCGGACACTGGAATTAGTGTACTGGGGCATTGCGTTGCTGATCGGCGCCATCATGTACTTGCTGGCGCCATGGATCGCCAATTCCTATCTTCAGGCAGAAGAGCTCTCTCCCGAAATCCTGGAGAACGCCTTGACACTGATAGGACTGTCGATTGCCGTCCGCTGGCCGTTTAGCTTCTACTCCGGCGGGTTGATCGGCCTGCAGAAGCAGGAACTCTATAACTTGGTTCGCGCCGTGATCGAAACGCTGCGCGGCGGCGGCGCAGTCCTCATCCTGTGGCTTGTATCGCCGACCGTTCACGCGTTTTTCGCGTGGCAAACCATCATAAGCCTGGTCGGTACGGTGGCGCTTGGCTATACGCTATGGCGAAGCCTGCCGCCCGCCGCGACAAAAGCCCAATTCGAGTTTTCGGTATTGCGTAATCTATGGCGTTTTTCCGCCGCGGTATCCGCTCACACCATCCTCGTGGTTGCAGTTACGCAGATCGACAAGTTGATGCTGAGCAAGCTCGTTACGCTTGAACTCTTCGCTTACTACTCGCTGGCGAGCACAGTCGCATCCGCGCTTTATAACTTGATTACGCCTGTCGCGACCGCGCTTTACCCGCGGTTCATCGAATTGGTGACGTTGCGCGAAGAAGATCGCCTCAGTCAAATTTATCACCAGGGCTGCCAGGTCATGTCGGCGTTAATCGCGCCGACGGCGATCGTGCTCGCGTTTTTTTCCGCCGAGGTACTACTGCTCTGGACGCAGAATCCCCTGCTGGTCGAAAACGCTCACTTGATAACCAGCCTGCTGGTCCTGGCAAAAGCCCTTGAAAGTTTGCAGTTCCTGCCCGGCTCCCTGCAGACCGCGCACGGCATGGCATGGATCAAATTCGGCATTTACCTGTCGCTCGTTTCTCTACTCGCCCTCGTTCCGGCTATTTATTTCGCTGCGATCAATTACGGCTTGATCGGCGCTGCTGCAACAATGCTGGTTCTTCATGCGATCATGACGCCGGTATTGATCCATGTGCAACATCGCCGGCTGCTCGTCGGCGAAAAGCTGCGCTGGTATGTCGAGGATGTATTCATGCCGTTCGCTGCGGCCATGGTTGCTGCGATGGCGCTTCGTTGGGCGCTGCACAGTCATGACGGCCACCTAGCGCAACCCATATTATTTATCTACTTGGGTGGCACTTCCGTAATCACGCTGATGGCAGCGGCAATGGCAACACCTTGTGTAAGAAGGCACGCGTTTGATTTTTTAAAGCTTCGATTAAAAAGGGCTAATTGAATATGAAAGCAGTGATTCTGGCGGGTGGGTTGGGCACACGGATTAGCGAAGAAAGCAGCGTCAGGCCGAAGCCGATGGTCGAGATAGGCAATAAACCGATCTTGTGGCATGTAATGAAGATTTACTCTCACTACGGCATCAACGAATTCATCGTATGCTGCGGGTATAAAAGCGAAGTCATCAAGGAATATTTTTCCAATTATTATCTGCATCGGTCCGACGTGACTTTCGACCTGAAAAATAACCAGGTACATACGCATGAGACAGCGGTCGAGCCGTGGAAGGTCAGCCTGGTTTATACCGGAGATGAAACCATGACTGGTGGGCGCATCAAGCGCGTCCGCGACTACGTCGGCGACGAAACTTTTTGCGTCACGTACGGTGATGGCGTATCCAACATCAACCTTGCAGAATCGATCGAGTTTCACCGCGCGCAGAAGACGCTCGCGACCTTGACCGCGGTTCAGCCGCCCGGAAGATTCGGCGCTTTTAGTCTGGCGCAAGACGCTGATCTGGTGGAGAGCTTCAGCGAGAAACCGCAGGGGGACGGCGCGTGGGTGAATGGCGGCTTCTTCGTGCTCGAACCGGGAATATTCGATTACATCGACGATGACCGCACGGTTTGGGAGCAGCAGCCCTTACGCGATCTGGCGCACGCCGGCCAGTTGTCCGCTTATAGACACGCGGGTTTCTGGCACCCGATGGATACGTTGCGAGACAAGACGGTGCTTGAGCAAATGTGGCACAGCGGCCAGGCGCCGTGGCGCGTCTGGAGGAATAATTGAGAGGCAGTTATGATCTATGACTTTGTGATTGTGGGCGGAGGCATCGTCGGTCTATCGACCGCCATGGCGCTCGGCGCGCGCGATCGAAACGCAAAAATCCTGGTCATCGAAAAAGAATCGAACTTCGCGCAGCATCAGACCGGGCGCAATAGCGGCGTCATTCACTCAGGAATCTATTACACGCCGGGCAGCATGAAAGCCCGCTTTGCGCGGAGCGGCGCCCGCAGCATGGTCGAATTCTGCGAAAACCATCATATCGAGCACGACATTTGCGGAAAGGTCATCGTCGCAACCGAGCAAAGCCAGTTGCCTTTGCTGGAAAAACTGTACGCCCGGGGGCTGGAGAACGGGCTTGCCATACAAAAGATATCTGGCGAGCAGGTCAATGAAATCGAGCCGCACGTGCGCTGCCTGGCAGGGATACGCGTACCTGCGACCGGCATCGTCAGTTACCGGAAGGTTTGCGCGAAATATATCGAGCTGATCAACGCCCAAGGCGGCGAGATCAAATTCGGCACGCGGCTCAGCACCATTCAAGACCGCGGCGATCATCAGGTGCTGGAAACGACCGAAGGCGACTTCAAGGCGCGCTATCTGATCAATTGTGCCGGCTTGCATAGCGATCGTGTCGCGCGTTTGGCCGGCGTGGAACCCGGCGCCAGGATCGTTCCTTTTCGCGGCGAATATTTCGAACTCGTGCCGGCCAAACGTCATCTTGTCAAAACATTGATCTATCCGGTACCGAACCCCGATTTTCCATTCCTCGGCGTCCACTTTACGCGGATGATAGATGGCACCATACACGCGGGTCCGAATGCGGTACTGGCGATGAAACGCGAGGGTTATCACAAAACGGATTTCAGCCTGCGCGATCTTTCCGAGACCTTGCGTTACCCGGGGTTCTGGAAGCTGGCCGCAAAGCATGCGAACGAGGGCGCGCGGGAATTTTACCGCTCGCTTTCCAAAGCGGCCTTCGTGCGCAGCCTGCAAGCGTTGATTCCGGAAGTCGAGGCGCAAGATTTGCTGCCGACGCATGCCGGGGTTCGCGCGCAAGCGCTACTCGCGAATGGCAAACTGGTCGATGACTTCCTGATCGTCAACGGGCGCAACTCGATGCACGTTTGCAACGCCCCCTCGCCTGGCGCCACCGCCTCGCTCGAAATCGGCAAGGCAATCATCGAGCGGATCCCGCAATTGAAACACGAGCAAGGCCACAGACAAACTTCAAACGCAGCGATTAATTGAGCGATTAACTGATGAAAATACTGATTACCGGCACGGAAGGCTATCTCGGATCGCTACTAGCGCCCGCGCTGATGCAGCGTGGACACGACGTCACAGGCGCCGATACCGGCTTTTACAAGGTCGGCTGGCTGTATAACGCCACGCCGCTGACGGCAAAAACGCTGAATAAGGATATCCGCAAGCTCAGCGCCGAAGATCTCGAAGGGATGGAAGCCGTCGTGCATATGGCGGAGTTGTCCAACGACCCGGCTGGAGAACTGGCTCCGCATATCACCTACGATATCAACCACAAGGCATCGGTGCGCCTCGCAGAAATTGCCAAAGCGGCCGGCGTACGCCGCTTCATCTACATGTCTTCCTGCAGCGTTTATGGAGTCGCTTCGGCATCCGATGTGACCGAAGAGTCGCCGGTCAACCCGCAGACCGCCTATGCGATTTGCAAGACTTTGGTCGAGCGAGACGTCAGACCGCTGGCAGACGATAACTTTTCGCCGACCTTTCTTCGTAATGCGACGGCCTATGGCGCATCGCCGCGGATGCGTTTCGATATCGTCTTGAATAACCTGAGCGGACTGGCGTGGACCACACGCGAAATCAAGATGACCAGCGACGGCACGCCATGGCGCCCACTGGTGCATGCGCTCGACATTTGCAAGGCGATAGCTTGCGTACTTGATGCGCCGCGGGATGCAATCCATAACGAAACCTTTAACGTTGGCGACACCGGGCACAATTACCGCGTCAAACAGATCGCCGAAATCGTCGCCGCGACTTTTCCCGGTTGCAAGCTCAGTTTCGGCACGCAAGGTTCAGACAATCGCAGCTATCGCGCTTCTTTCGACAAAATCGCGAGCCAGCTGCCTGGCTTCAAATGTGACTGGAATGCGGAGCGCGGAGCGAAACAACTTTTCGATGTATTCAACCAGATCGACATGGGCGCAGACATGTTCAACAGCCGTGGCTTCACCCGGCTCAAGCAGCTCGAATACCTGATACGCACGCAGCAGATCGACAAGGATTTTTTCTGGTCGATGGACGTATAGCGCTCGTCGCAAATGATTTTTACGGAAACGAGGCTTGCCGGCGCATTTGTAATCGAACTGGAAAAACGCGAGGACGAGCGCGGCTTTTTCGCGCGAACGTTCTGCGCCAGGGAATTCGAGTCGCATGGGCTCAAACCGACCGTCGCTCAATGCAACGTTTCGTATAACAAAAAAAAAGGCACCTTGCGCGGCATGCATTATCAGGCGCCGCCTGCCGCCGAGGCCAAGCTCGTGCGCTGCACGAACGGTGCGATTCATGACGTCATCATCGACATGCGCCAGGATTCCCCAACTTACCTGCAATATTTTGGCCTCCGGTTGACTGTCGACAATCGCCGTGCAATCTATATTCCCGAGTTGTTCGCCCATGGGTTGCAAACCCTGACCGACGATGCTGAGGTTTTTTATCAGATGAGCGAATTCCATATTCCCGGCCATGAGCGCGGTCAACGCTATAATGACCCGGCCTTTAATATCGAGTGGCCGCTGGCGGTCGCCGAAATCAATACGCGCGATGCATCCTGGCCATTGTTGAATTTGGTATAGTCATTCGCACGTTTCCCGTATTTGCTAGCATTAAATGACGGCGCATTAGCGCTCTCATCACCCGGATTTTATGGAACAAAGTATGAGCGATCTAAATCACCCTCCGATACAAGTTGGCGACGCGATGTATCAACTCGCTGCCGAGCTTTTCCCCATCTGCAGAAGCATCACCGGCGATGGCGTTCGTGCAACACTGGCGCATATTCAGCGTCAAATTCCGTTGACCACACATGAAGTTGCGAGCGGCACGCCGGTATTCGACTGGACCGTACCGAAAGAGTGGAATATCAGGGATGCGTATATCAGGAATGAGGCCGGCGCCCGCGTCGTCGACTTTCGCCAGTCTAATTTGCACGTGGTGAACTACAGTGTTCCCGTCAATCAAACGATGTCGCTTGCAGAGCTCAAAAAGCATTTGTTTTCGTTGCCCGACAAGCCCGACTGGATTCCGTACCGCACTTCCTACTACAAGGAAAACTGGGGCTTTTGTCTGCGCCACCGCGATCTGCTCAATCTGACCGACGGAAATTACGAAGTCGTAATCGATTCCTCGCTGGAACCTGGGCACCTGACCTACGGTGAATATCTGATCCCCGGTCAATCCGCAGACGAGGTGCTCATCTCCTGCCACACCTGCCACCCGTCGTTGGCCAACGATAACTTATCCGGCGTCTCGCTGGCGGTAGCGTTGGCTCAACGTATGAGAGCCTTGTCGGCGCGTTATTCCTACCGCTTCTTGTTCATCCCGGGAACCATAGGCGCGATTACCTGGCTGGCTTTGAATAAAGACAAAGCTGCGCGCATTAAACACGGCCTGGTTTTAACTTGCGTCGGTGACCCCGGCCAGACGACTTACAAAAAATCTCGCCGCGGCGATGCGGATATCGACCGCGCAACCCTTCATGTGCTGAAACAGTCTGGCTCGCCGTTTGCGGCGATCGATTTTTATCCGTACGGATACGACGAGCGCCAATATTGCTCGCCAGGTTTTAACCTGGCCGTCGGCTGTCTGATGCGCTCGCAGCATGGCGAATTCGCCGAATATCACACCTCTGCCGATAACCTCGATTTGATCCAGCCTGCGTTTCTCCAAGATTCCTATAATAAAGTCGCAGCATTGATCGATGTGCTCGAAGGCAATCGCTATTACATGAACCAGAATCCGTACTGTGAACCACAGTTGGGCAAACGCGGCTTGTACGATGTGGTCGACGGCGAAGTCATGGCAATGTTGTGGACGCTTAATTTCTCCGATGGCAAGCACAGTTTGCTTGACATTGCAGAACGCGCCGGTATGTCGTTTGAACGCATACACAAATCGGCGCAAATTCTGGCTGCGCATGGCTTATTGAAAGAATCCGGAGCAGGCGATTCCATCGCCAGCCGCCCGGCTGCTTGACTGAATGAGTGCATTGCTGGCTGCTAATCGCCTTTTCGTCGGTCAGGTCGCGGTCGTGACCGGCGCCAGCAGCGGAGTAGGCGAAGCCATTGCGCTCGGGCTGGCCGAGCATGGGGCAGATGTCGTTTTAATCGGCCGTCATATCGCAAGGCTGCAGGCAGTCGCGATCCGCGCCGAGCGCCATGGTGTAAAAGCGCGATGCTATCAGACCGAATTGACGCGCGATGAATCGATCGCGGAAACAATCGCATCGCTGCGCCGCGAATTCGAAAAACTCGACCTGCTGATACACAGCGCCGGTGTTTTCCGCTCGGGCAACACGAGAGTTGCAGCGATCACTGATTTCGATCTCCAGTATTCGACCAATCTGCGCGCGCCCTACTTGCTGACCCAATCCCTGCTGCCGCTGATCTGCGAAAAATTCGGCCAGATCGTGTTCATCAATTCAATGGCCAGCATGGGCGCGAAGGCAGGCGCCGGTCAATACGCCGCGACCAAGGCCGGGTTAAAAGCGGTAGCGGACAGCTTGCGCCAGGAAGTTGCAAGAGACATGCGTGTGCTAACCGTGTTTCTGGGAAGCACTGCGACGCCAATGCAGCAAACCATTTTCGCAATGAAGGGTCGCGAATACATGCCGGAGCGGCTGATACAGCCTGCCGATGCCGCGCAGGCGGTAATCAGCACGCTTGCTCTGCCGCGGACAGTCG
>JACMKV010000327.1 GCA_014379915.1 Burkholderiales bacterium | reverse complement strand
GGTGGTGGCCGTATCCATACTCATCATCGCCTGCCCGTGCGCGCTGGGACTCGCCACGCCGATTTCGATCATGGTCGGCATCGGCCGCGGCGCCAGGGAAGGCGTGCTGATCAAGGATGCCGAGGCGCTGGAACTGATGGAGAAAGTCGACACGCTGGTTGTAGACAAAACGGGAACACTTACCGAAGGCGCGCCGAAAGTGCAAAGCGTGGTCGCGGCGGCGGGGTTTAATGAAGCGGACGTGTTAGCGCACGCCGCCGCACTCGAGAAAATGAGCGAGCATCCGCTGGCGCAGGCGATCGTTAACTACGCGCAGGAACAAAAGGTCAAACTACCATCGGTTGAGCAATTCGAATCGGTAACCGGCAAAGGCGTGCGCGGTCAGATCGAGGGCAAACTGGCATCGTTCGGCAACCTCCGTTTGATGCAGGAGTCCGCAATCGATGCCGCGCTCATGGACGCAGAGGCGCAGCGTCTGCGCGAATTGGGTCAAACCGTCATGTTCCTCGGTATCGACAAGCGATTGGCTGGCCTCATCAGCGTCGCCGATCCGATCAAATCGACCACGCTCGAAGCCATCGGCCAACTGCGTGCCTCGGGCCTCCGCATCGTCGTGCTCACCGGCGACAACGCAACCACGGCGGCAGCGGTGGCCAAACAACTCGGGCTGACAGAGGTAAAGGGTGAAGTACTACCGGAAGATAAATATAAAGAAGTGCAGGCCTTGCAAAAGCAAGGCCGCATCGTCGCCATGGCCGGCGATGGCGTCAACGATGCACCCGCGCTGGCTGCAGCCGACGTCGGCATTGCCATGGGTACCGGCACCGATGTGGCGATGAATAGCGCCCGCGTCGTTCTCGTCAAGGGCGACCTGCGCGGCATCGCCAAAGCCCGGCTATTGAGTCAAAGCACCATGAAAAACATCCGCCAAAACCTGTTCTTTGCCTTCGTTTACAACTTCCTCGGCGTACCGGTTGCGGCGGGCGTGCTGTATCCATTCCTGGGCATCCTGTTGAGCCCGATGATCGCCAGCGCCGCTATGAGTCTGAGTTCGGTATCGGTCATCGGCAATGCGCTGCGGCTGCGAACGGCGACGGTTTGATGATTGCGGGTACGCGAGCGTTCCGCATTTTCGCCCTTGATGCGAGACGCTGAGGCAATGGCCGAAGATAGCGAAGAACTGGGCGCGGAGAGCTGCGACAACAGTTGCCGGGAAGCGCCCTCGGTCGAAGCGCTGAACAGCGTATGTTACTGCCTTAGCCTGGACCAAGACGCATTGCGCCGCGGCCTCGAGACTGACTTGGGCACACGCGGCTTGTCTCGTGCCATAGTCGAGACTCATCCGCATCTCTTCGCGTCGCTGCCGGTATACGTCTCGCGCCGTCACGTTGAACAGATGGCGCGCCTGATTGACGCGGTGGAGACGATAGTTGCAACGCCCGTCTTCCGCGACGCAGCCCTGGCTTGGGCGCCCGATATCGCGCAATTCGATCCGGGATCGCACGGCGGCCTGTTGGGCTACGACTTTCACATGACTGGCGCCGAGCCGAAATTGATCGAGATCAATACGAACCCGGGCGGCGCGCTCCTTAACGCAGTGCTGGGGCGTGCGCAGCGCGCTTGCTGCGCCGACTTGGCCGGACTGGTAATGGCGCCGTTGGAGCCAGCGGCCGTAGAGTCCGCGATCTTTGAAGTGTTTATGTCCGAGTGGCGGCTGCAGAACGGAGCGGCTGTGTTGCAATCCGTGGCGATCGTCGACGAGGCCCCCGACCGGCAATACCTTTATCCCGAGTTTCTACTCTTTCAACAACTGTTCAAACGCCACGACATCGAGGCAGTCATCTGCGACCCCGCGGAACTGATGCGGGACGAAGGGCGGCTGTGGTATCGAGGGGAAGCCATCGACTTCGTCTACAACCGGCTGACGGATTTTGCGTTGGAACTGCCCGCTCAGTCGGTGCTTAAATCGGCGTATTTGGCACGCGAAGTGGCGGTGAGTCCACATCCCCGCGCGCATGCCTTTTATGCGGACAAGCGCAACTTGACTCTGCTTAGCGACGCGGCGTTCTTACGCACCACTGGCGTGACCGATGACGTGATTGCCACGTTGCTTGCGGGTATCCCTTATACCGAATTAGTCAGTTCTGAAAACAGGGAGGCTTTGTGGGCGAACCGGCGTCGCCTGTTTTTCAAACCCGCAGCGGGCTACGGCAGCAAAGCTGCCTATCGCGGCGACAAGCTCACCAAACGGGTCTGGACGGAAACCGCCGCGGAGACGTATGTCGCCCAGGCGCTGGTCGCGCCCAGCGAACGGCACATCTCGAACGCGAAGGATCGGACCGTCCTCAAGGTCGATGTTCGTAACTACGCCTATCTGAGTTCGGTCAAGCTCCTTGCGGCACGCTTGTATCAGGGGCAGACCACCAACTTCCGCACATCCGGTGGAGGCTTTGCGCCCTTATTCACGGAACCGTTAGGCTGACCTGTCCTGACCTGGATTCGACCGGACAGACAATGTCTGACCGAAGTGACGCACATTCATGCAACGACCGAGTCGACCCAAGGCAGACACTCCTGTTTGATTTGATAGTGGAACGCGGTTTACCCTTGCGGTATCGCACGGCACCGTTGGATTTCTACGGTCACATGTGCGATCTCTTGATGCACGGCAAGCGTCTCACGCACGCGAGCGGCGGTGAGCGTCGTGTCGTGCGTGACCAGCGTCAACGCGGCGGCAAATGATTGCTTCCCCACTCTCCAGACGTGAAGGTCTGTAACTCGCGATCCATCCTCAACCTGCGGCGACTCCAAGGCTTCGCGAATTTCCTGTACCACCGGATGATCCATCTCGCTATCGAGGAGCACTTTGCTCGTCTGCTTGATGAGGCTCCGGGCCCAAACGGCCACCACCCCTGCTCCTATTATTCCCATCGTCGGGTCAAGCCAAGACCATCCTAGGAACAAACCGCCCGTCAGAGCAGTGATCGCAAGTACTGACGTAGCAGCGTTGGCCACAACATGAATATAGGCTGACCTGAGATTTAGGTCGTGAGCGTGTCCGCTATGTTCATCGTGGTGAGGGTCATCGACGTCAGGCCCGTGGTGGTGAGCATTACCGAGGATGAAGACGCAGGCACATCAAATCGTTTGTTATCGCAGTTAGCGGCCTGCTATTCTTCGCTGCGGCTTCTTCGGGTATTGCCGGACGGTATGGCGATGCCGATATCCGGCATTGGCAACAGGTTGAGAAAGTACACGAGGCCAGCAGGCAGCTCGCTGGTTCGGAGCAGGGAGCCGGCATTGCTGGCCGTACCGGGAATGAGATGACCATCGAAGGCAAACCCGGCAAGCAGCTACCGAAACGGTCCCCGTTCCAGAAGAACGATGCAGGCTAGGAGATCCCCCCGGAGCACAGGTCAGTCCGCCTCTTATTGGCCGGACCGGCCTTATGCTTTTTAGCGGATGAGTCGCGCCTGAGAATCGGCGAGAAAGCCTGGCAGCTTTGATCCGAAGCCGTCGGCTTTACTTGACCGAAGCTGTCCGCAGCTCTTCGCTACGCTTCGGCGCGAACAGGGCAATCACCTCGGCAATGAATACCTGGTGTTTTGCCGGCGCTGCCCGATGCCAGCTTTCGAGATATTCGGCGAAGGCCGCTGCGGCGGCGGTCGGGTCGAGGTTCAGATACGCTATGGCCGTCCAATGCTCCGGGTTGCGCTCAAACAGCGAAAGCAGCAGGTTCGCGCATACCTCGTTCTTCTCGCGCAGATAGGGGTTCTCGCTCACCGCTTGCCGATTCGTCGCATACCAAGCACTCGCCGACATTCCGTACGGAAGCCGCCGGTGTGCTTCTCCCGATAACTGTTCTGCGTACTCCCGTAAAACGGGCGCATAGTCTTTCCAATCAGGGAAGGGTGGGTTTGACGCCCAAGTGCTCGCCATGCTTCGCAGGGTGAACACCGCCGCTGCTTCGCACACTGCCTCCTCAAACCATTGGTTGGGCTTGCCGCCATTGTTCGTTTGGCCGTGACCGAAGTTGGAAAGAACATGGCAAAGTTCGTGAGAAAACTGATACGCGTATTGCGCCCAGCGCCTGTTCCTGGCGCTTAGCAAGATCACGTATTCACCTTTCGGCCCTTTTTGGTAGAGAGTAAAAGGGCCTTTTTCGCCCGCGATGACTACGAGCTTGGTCGGCGCCCGCTCGGGGAAAAAGCGCCAAAGCTCAGACGCAACCGAGTGCAGCAGCGTTTCGATATCGCCGGTATTGGTGTTTCCCCAGTCACCTTCCGTCACCTGTATGGCCGCGCCTTGGACAGAGCTTGTTCGCGCGGCAGCGGGGGCGCTGAAAAAAATGCCGAGTACACCGACGAAGAAGAGAAATGAGCGCATTTTTCGATGCCAGTAAGGCCGGCGCCGCTGTCCCTTCTAAAGCGGAACGCCTGCGGGTTTGCACAAACACCTTGCAAGCTGCGCGCCAGGTGGTCATCCGTGGTAAGCTTCTGATTGGACGAAATAAAAGAGGCGAGTTGGCAAAATAGGCATGCACCTGGACAGTGCACTTCGCCAAGCAATGCACTAAGAGCGAGCGCGGGCAGCGAGACTTGACAAGAGAGGTCCGAAAGAAGAATTGGCAGGGCGTCCCTCAACGTCTCGCTCGACGTTAAAGTGTCAGCCGAGTTGATCTACGACGTGGGTCCCAATAAGAGAATGACAAGCAGTTGCTGCTCCGACGGTTGTAGTGCAGAACCCGCGGCGCTATCGCCGCGATACGCAAGAATTCTGTGGATCGCGCTCGCGCTGAATGCGGTGATGTTCGCCGTCGAAATCGTCGCCGGTCTGCATGCGGGTTCGGTTTCGCTGCTGGCCGACGCGATCGATTTTTTCGGCGACGCTGCCAATTACGGAATCTCGATCGCCGTGCTGTCGATGGGTTTGATCTGGCGCGCGCGAGCAGCGTTGATCAAGGGTTTGACGATGGGCGCGTATGGCTTATTCGTTTTGGGCAAAACCGGCTGGAGCGCGTTTGCCGGCGTCGTACCGGAACCGATGATCATGGGCGTCGTCGGCGGCATCGCGCTCGGCGTGAACGTGCTGGTCGCCGTGCTGCTGTACACCTACCGCAGCGGCGACGCCAACATGCGCTCGGTCTGGTTGTGCTCGCGCAACGACGCGATCGGTAATATCGCAGTCGTGCTTGCCGCGATAGGTGTCGCCTATACCGCAACCGGATGGCCTGACCTTGCAGTCGCGTCTATCATGGGGGTGCTGAGTTTGACGGCTGCAAGGAGCGTGGTGACTCAAGCGCGCGGGGAACTCGCAGCGTCGCCGCGGCCATCAAGCAGCGTGAGCGCAGGCGGCTGAACCACGCAGC
The DNA here is from genome assembly GCA_014379915.1 of Burkholderiales bacterium. GTDB lineage: Bacteria > Pseudomonadota > Gammaproteobacteria > Burkholderiales > JACMKV01 > JACMKV01. The sequence goes on along the minus strand of JACMKV010000327.1, from coordinate 9,636 downwards.
GTCCGAGCGCTCAAAGCCCGTTGTTGATGCACGCACTTCTCAATTACACTGAGCTTATGCGAAGCAAGCGTTTTGTTATTTTCTTTCTTCTGATCAGTTTTACGATCAATGCATTTGGCTGGCAGTCCGGCGCGAACGCAATCGGTCACGATATCGATCACAGTGAACGCTTGTTGATCTCTGCCCCGAATGAGCATTTCGATGCCCACTCCTTGGGTGACGAAAACGGCCCCGATGACTTTGATCACGCAGTCCATCAGCTTTTGCATGGGGCAGGATATGCACAACCTTTCGCGATAACCGAAATTCAACCAGTGGCCGTCACCAGCGGCGTCAACTGCATCGATATCACTTTGTTGGTCAAAGTCGCGCAGTTCGAATTCGATACCCAGTTTCGCCCTCCTCGCATCACCTCGTAACCCCGCCCGCATTCTTGCGGGATTTCGTCTTCAGGACGGACAGCGCAATGCGCTGAAAAGACCCGGCGCGTCCCCGATGTGACGGTAGCGCCGGCATCAAGCGCTTCCATCGCGATTCCGAAAACACGCTGATATTCGATGTTGCGATTCCGCTGCCGCTGTTCGATCGCAATCAGGGCAACCTGCAGGCGGCTTATCAGCGGCTCGACAAATCCCAGGACGAACAACGCGCGACCGAGCTTCGCATCACGACCGATCTCGTTCAGACCTACGAGGCACTCGCTGCCGCCGAAAACCAGATTAAGAGCCTACGCAATCAAATTCTTCCCGACGCGAAAAGCGCATTCGAAGCGGCGAACAAAGGCTACCAGCTCGGCAAATTCGGCTTTCTCGAAGTGCTCGACGCGCAGCGCACGCTGTCTCAAAACCAGGCGCTTCACCTGCAGGCAGTCGCCGCTTATCAGGGCCTGGTCGCCGATCTCGAACGCCTGGTCGCATCGCCGCTCGATCGCACAATCAAAAATTAGGAGCCATGATGGCCAAGAAGCAGCTCGTACTGATCGCCATTGTCATCGCCGCTACCGCGGTGCTTGGCGGATGGATATTGACCTTCGACAAGACCAGCCCGAAGCAGGCGGCCGAGGGCGCCAAGCCGACGCTGATCGCCGGCAAAGAGGCAGGAATGGCTGCCGAACCTCGGAAAGGACCGCACGGCGGCAAGTATTTCAGCGCTGGCGACTTCGCGCTCGAAGTCACGATTTTCGAAACCGGCGTGCCGCCGCAATTCCGCGTTTATCTGTACGAGGACGATAAACCGCTCGCACCTTCGGCAACCAACGTCGGCATCACGCTGTCGCGTCTCGGCGCCCCACCGCAAGTTTTCCGCCTTGCTGCAGAAGGCGATTATCTGCGCGGCGACCAGATCGTCGAAGAACCGCATTCATTCGATGTCGCAGTCACGGCGAAACGCAATGGCCAGTCTCATCAATGGGCATATAGCCAGGTCGAAGCGCGGGTCGCGATGACCGATGCGGCGCTCAAGGGCGCTGACGTCGAAATAAAAACCGCCGGCCCGGCAACGATCAAAAACGTGCTGCAGTTGCCGGGTGAAATTCAGTTCAATCAAGATGGCCTCGTGCATGTGGTGCCGCGTGTCAGCGGTATCGTGACCGCGTCGCCGGTTGCAAGCGGCCAGCGGATCAAGAAAAACGACTTGCTCGCGGTATTGGACAGTCAGGCTCTCGCCGATATGCGGAGTGACTTTTCGGCGACCCAGAAACGCCTGGCGCTGGCGCGCACAACACACGGCCGCGAGAAAAAGTTGTGGCAGGAAAAAATCTCGGCGGAACAGGATTATCTCCTCGCGAAGCAGGCATTGAGCGAGGCGGAAATCGCGTTTGCGGCGGCAAGCCAGAAGCTGCGCGTCTTCGGTGTCTCGCCGAAAGGCAGCAGCGATCAGCTGGCAAGGTTCGAAATTCGCGCGCCAATCGACGGTGTGGTGGTCGAGAAAGACATTGCTTTGGGAGAGGCTATCAAGGACGACGCGAACATTTTTACCATCGCCGACCTGACTACCGTCTGGGCTGAAATCACGGTTTATCCCAAAGACCTGAACACGATCAAGATCGGACAACAAGTAACCATCAAGGCGACCGCCTTCCAGGCGGAAGCAGTGGGTGAAGTCTCATACATAGGCTCACTTGTCGGAGAGCAGACGAGGACCGCGAAGGCGAGAGTCACTTTGCCAAACCCCGATGGCGTCTGGCGACCGGGATTGTTTGTACGCGTCGAACTGACCTCGGATGAGGCGCAGGTGCCCGTCGCGGTAGCAGTCGATGCAATCCAGACCGTGCGCGACTGGTCAGTGGTGTTCGGGCGCTACGGCGAATTCCTCGAAGCACGGCCGCTGGAACTCGGGCGCAGCGACGGCAAGATGGTTGAAGTCGTGGAGGGGCTGGCGGCAGGCGTGCAGTACGCCGCTGGCAACAGTTTCGCCATCAAGGCCGAGCTCGGCAAGTCGGGCGCGACGCACGACCATTAGGGAGCAGAACGATGTTCGAACGCATTCTGAAGTTTTCCATCGCGCAGCGCTGGACGGTGCTGCTGCTGGTCGTCGGCATGGCGGCCCTCGGCGTGTACAACTACCAGCGGCTGCCGATCGATGCCGTTCCCGATATCACCAATGTCCAGGTTCAGATCAACACGGAGGCGCCCGGTTACTCGCCACTGGAAGCCGAGCAGCGCATTACGTTTCCGATTGAAACCGTGATGGCGGGGCTTCCTGATCTCGAGAATACGCGCTCGGTTTCGCGCTACGGCCTGTCACAGGTCACGGTGATCTTCAAGGACGGGACCGACATTTACTTCGCGCGTCAGCTCGTCAACCAGCGCATCCAGGAAGCGAAAGGCCGGCTGCCTGCCGGGATAGAGCCGACGATGGGGCCGATCGCAACCGGGCTCGGCGAGATTTTCATGTGGACGGTGGAATCCGTGCCGGGCGCGAAAAAGCCGAACGGGACTGCATATACGCCGACCGATTTGCGCGAAGTGCAGGACTGGATCATCAAGCCGCAACTGCGCACCGTGAAAGGCGTTACCGAAGTCAATTCGGTCGGCGGCTACGTCAAGCAGTTCCATGTGACGCCCGACCCGGCAAAGCTTGTCGAATACGGGCTGTCGTTGCGCGATTTGGTTGCGGCGCTCGAACAGAACAACGCCAACATCGGCGCCGGTTATATCGAGAAAAGCGGCGAACAGTATCTGGTCCGTGCGCCGGGGCAAGTCGCCAACCTCGACGAAATCCGCAACATCGTCATCGGCAGCCGGAGCGGCGTGCCGGTGCGTATTGCGAACGTTGCTGAAGTGCTGATGGGCAAGGAATTGCGCAATGGCGCTGCGACCGAGAACGGCCAGGAGGTCGTGCTCGGCACGGTGTTCATGCTGATTGGAGAAAACAGCCGCACAGTGTCGCAGGCGGTCGCCAAAAAGTTGGAAGAAATCAATCAGACCCTGCCCGAAGGCGTGATCGCGCAAACGGTTTACGACCGCTCCACTCTGGTCGACAAAACCATAGCGACAGTTAAAACCAATCTGCTCGAAGGCGCTGCGCTGGTGATAGCCGTGCTGTTTTTGTTCCTCGGCAATTTTCGCGCGGCGCTGATTACCGCGCTGATCATTCCGCTGTCCATGCTGTTTACGTTTACCGGCATGTTCACCAATCAGGTCAGTGCGAATCTGATGAGCCTGGGCGCGCTCGATTTCGGCATCATCGTCGATGGCGCGATCGTGATCGTCGAAAACAGCATGCGCCGCCTCAGCGAAGAACAGGCGCGGGTCGGCCGCGTGCTGACGCGTGGCGAGCGTTTCAGTGTCGTATTCGACGCCTCCAGCGAAGCGCGGCGGCCGCTGCTTTACGGCCAGCTCATCATCATGGTCGTGTATCTGCCGATTTTCACGCTGACCGGCGTCGAAGGAAAAATGTTTCACCCGATGGCGTTCACCGTGGTCGCCGCCTTGTTGGGCGCAATGATTTTGTCGATCACCTTTATCCCGGCCGCAATCGCGCTGTTCCTGACCGGCAAAGTGGCGGAGAAGGAAAGCCGGATTATCTTGTTCGCGAAAAAACTGTATACCCCGGCGCTGAAAGCGGTGATGGCGAATTCGGCGCTGACGGTAACGGTTGCGATCGCCGCGGTAATACTGGGCGGCTTGCTGGCGACGCGCATGGGCAGCGAATTCATTCCGAGTCTGAACGAGGGCGACATCGCCATGCATGCGCTGCGCATTCCCGGCACCAGCCTGTCGCAAGCGATCGAAATGCAATATGCGCTGGAAAAAAGGATCAAGGAATTTCCCGAGGTCGATAGAATCTTCGCCAAAATCGGCACCGCCGAAATCGCGACCGACCCGGTGCCGCCCAGCGTCGCCGACAACTTCATCAACATGAAGCCGCGCTCGGAATGGCCCGATCCCGACCGCACGCCCGAAGACCTGGTCGCAGCGCTCGAAGCCGCCGTGATCCAGATACCCGGCAACAACTACGAGTTCACGCAGCCGATACAAATGCGCTTCAACGAATTACTGTCGGGCGTGCGCGCCGACGTGGCGGTGAAGGTATTCGGCGACGATCTGGAAACGCTCGGCGCGCTCGGCAAACAGGTCGAGGCGGTGCTCGAAACCATTCCCGGTGCCGCCGACGTCAAAGCCGAGCAATTAACCGGGTTGCCCGTGCTGACGATCAAAATGAATCGCCAGAAAATGTCGCGTTACGGACTCAGTACCGCGGACGTGCAGAGCGCGATCTCGATCGCCATCGGTGGTAGGGAAGCGGGCAGCATTTTCGAAGGCGACCGCCGTTTCGACCTGATCGTGCGCTTGCCGGAAAACGTGCGCACCGACATCGAAGCGCTGAAACGGCTGCCGATCGAATTACCCGCAGCGGGAACGAATGTAGCGAATGGCGCCGAGCGCAACGGCTATACGACATTGGGCGAGGTCGCGACTTTCGACGTCGCGCCCGGTCCGAATCAGATCAGCCGCGAAAACGGCAAACGCCGCGCGGTCATCACGTCCAATGTGCGCGGCCGCGATATCGGTTCGTTCGTCGGCGACGCGCAAGCGGCCATCGGCGAACAGGTCGTTCTGCCCGCCGGTTATTGGATAGCCTGGGGCGGCCAGTTCGAGCAATTGATTTCGGCAGCGCAGCGACTGCAGATCGTCGTTCCGGTCACGCTTGGGCTGATATTCCTGCTGCTCTATACGATGTTCGGCAATCTGCGCGACGGCTTGCTGGTGTTCACCGGCGTGCCATTCGCCTTGACCGGCGGCGTGCTTGCGCTGTGGCTGCGCGATATTCCGTTGTCGATTTCAGCCGGTGTCGGATTCATCGCGCTGTCGGGCGTCGCGGTGCTGAACGGACTGGTGATGATTTCGTTCATTCGATCGTTGTGTGATGAAGGGCGGCCTCTGGACGACGCGATTCAGCTCGGTGCCCTGACACGGCTGCGACCGGTGCTGATGACGGCACTCGTCGCATCGCTGGGCTTCATGCCGATGGCATTGGCGACCGGAACCGGCGCAGAAGTCCAGCGACCGCTGGCGACCGTCGTAATCGGCGGCATCCTGTCATCGACGGCGCTGACTTTGCTCGTGCTGCCGGTGCTTTATCGCCTCGCACACCGGCCGCATCGGACTGCAGGAGCCCGCAAACTTCAATCGTCGCAGGCGTGAACGCTGCGCCGGCAACATCGCTGCGGGGCAATCGGTCGTTTCTGTTGTTGTTTTCGGCTCAGGTGATCTCGCTTGCGGGCAGCGGCATAACGACGGTCGGCCTGGCGCTGTTCGCTTGTCAACTCGTCGGCGGCGAGTCGGCGGCGGCGTGAATCGGCAACGCGCTGATGCTGCGCATCCTCGCATTTCTGCTGTTTTCACAGCCGGCAGGTGTCATGGCCGATCGCATCGATCGCAAACGCATATTGATAGGGGCCGATTTGATCCGCTTCGCTTTACTCGCGGTCTTTCCGTTCGTCGACAGCGTTTGGCAGATTTATGCGCTGATTTTTGCGATCAATGCGGTGACTGCGTTTTTTACGCCGACCTTTGAAGCAACGCTACCCGACATTGTCGGCAGCGAGCATTACGTCAAAGCGCTATCCGTGTCTCGCATCGGCCGTCGACGTCGAAGCCGCTGCCGCGCTTTTTATGCGTACCGCAGCGGCGACGCCAATATGCGCTCGGTCTGGTTGTTGTGCTCGCGCAACGATGCGATCGGTAATATCGCAGTCGTGTTTGCCGCGATAGGTGTCGCCTATAGCGCAACCGGATGGCCTGACCTTGCAGTGGCTGCGGTTATGGGTGTGCTGAGCTTGACTGCTGCGAAGAGCGTCGTTGCGCAAGCTCGCGGTGAACTTGCCGCAGTCTCACCTACTTCCGGCGTCAGCGCCGGAAGCTGAACCTATCCCCGCCTGGAAGACTCCACTGGCCATGCACATTGCCTTAAGTGTCTGCCGCCTCTACACTTCCGCGAAATGAAAAGATTTGCACTTATCCTCCTGCTGCTGGTTGTGCCCGTGGAAGCGTCATGGGCAGCAGTGGCGGCGTGGTGTCAGCATGAGCAAGGTCAGGCTGCCAATCACTTCGGGCATCACGACCACAAGCATCAGGGAACCGATGACGGCTCAGACGATCCCGGTAAACCGCATAACGATTGCGGTTTCTGTCATTTCGCCAGTGCTCAGTCTTTATCGAGTCACCCAGTTCAGATTCACATTTATCAAGCCACCGCCGTTTTTGACTTCAAACCCGTCCACTACACATCCCATATTCCGGACGCCCTCGATCGGCCGAACCGGCGTTTCGTCGCCTAGCACGGCGAGACGGTTTTTCTACTCCATCACTGGCAGCTAGCGGTCGTCTCGCCGGATTCCTCCTTTCTTTTCTGGAGAATTCGATGCGCAGCGTTTTATTGCCGCTAGGATTGGCGGCGCTTTGTTTCAACCCGTCCTTTGCCCAGCAGTACGCAACATCTGGCGGAGCCGACCCTGCCTCGGCTCTACGCATAACCGCCAACCTTACGACAGAGCCGGCCGCACCACTGACCTTGCAATCGGCGCTCGATCTGGCACTTGCCGCGAGCCCGACACTGTCCGCTGCTGCTCGTGAAGTCGAGGCAATCGAGGCAGGTATTGTCCAGGCCGGGGCGCGCCGCAATCCCGAAGTGTCCTTATTTGCCGACGACACGCAACGTTCTACGCGCGAAACCACCTTGCTTTTCAGCCAGCCGATCGAGCTTGGCGGCAAGCGCGGTGCGCGCATCGAAGCAGCCGAGCGCAGCCGTGACAGCGCGCTTGCGGAGCTGGCCGCAACTCGCGCCGAAATCCGTGGCAATACGATCGCGGCCTATTTCGAGGTGCTGGCTTCCCAGGAGAGATTGCAGCTTGCGCAATCTTCGGTCGATCTCGCCGGGCGCGCGCGCGAAGCAGCTGCCAAGCGCGTGACAGCCGGCAAGGTCTCGCCGGTAGAGGAAACCAAGGCGCGCGTTGCCGAGTCGGCCGCGCGTATCGAATTCAATCAGGCTAAAAGCGAACTTGCGATAGCGCGTAACCGGCTGAGCGCTGTCTGGGGCAATCCGGTAGCGCGCTTCGAGCGCGCCGAGGGCGCCGTTGATGAGTTGCCGCCGTTGATTTCTTCCGACGACCTGAACGCCAGGCTCCAGATTGCGCCGGCTCTAGTACGCGCGCGCCGCGAAGTCGAACGCAGGCGGGCGCTTACCGAAGTCGAGCGCCGGCGCCGCGTCCCCGACATCACATTAAGTCTGGGTGCCAGGCGCAATGAAGACCTTGGGCGTAGTTCGGCGGTGTTCGGCGTCGCCATTCCGATTCCGGTATTCGACCGTAACCAGGGCAACGTGCTCGAAGCCGTACGCCGCACAGACAAGGCGCGCGATGAATTGAGCGCGACCGAGATACGGCTTGCCAGCCATTTGTCGGCAGTGCAGGGAAGACTGGATGCCGCGCGCCAGGAAATTCAAACCCTGCGGGACGAAATATTGCCGGGCTCGCAAAGCGCTTTCGACGCGGCGACCAAAGGATATCAGCTCGGCAAATTCAGCTTTCTGGAGGTACTCGACGCACAGCGTACGTTGTTTCAGGCCCGATCCCAATATCTGCGCGCGCTTGCCGGTGCGCAGCGCTCGGTGGCGGAAATCGAAGGACTGCTCGGCCAGGCATCGCTGCTGGCGCCAACGGTCGGAAGCCCTTAGGAGTAGTCATGAAAAGCAAACCTGACAGCAAAACCAATGTCGCCAAGCAGGTCATTCTGATTGTTGCCGTCCTGTTGATTGGCGCCGTCCTCGGCTGGCTGATCCTTGCTACCGAGAAGTCCGAGTCGGGCGAAGCACAGGCAGAGGAGAGCCATGCCGAGGCCTCCGGACATACGGACGATGAACATCACGGCAAACAGAGCGGTCGTGGCGGCAAGGAGCACGATCATGCCGAGGAGCACGCTGATAGCGAGCATCACGAGCGTGCTGCCGACGGACGCAAAGCGGAGGGCTCGGGCGAGCATGACGAAACGATCAAGCTCACCGATGCGCAAATTAAAAATGCCGGCATAGCGATCGCGACTGCGGAGCCTGCCCGCATCAAAACCAGCATAACGCTGCCCGGTGAGATTCGCTTCAACGAAGACCGTACCGCGCACGTATTGCCACGGCTCGGCGGCCAAGTTGAATCCGTTTCGGCCAGTCTGGGCGACCAGGTCAAGAAGGGCCAGACGCTTGCCGTGATTGCGAGCACCGAACTCGCGGAACTGCGCAGCGACCTGTTGGCTGCGAACCAACGCCGGGCGCTGGCCAAGGTTACTTATCAACGCGAGAAGCAACTTTGGGAAGAGAAAATTTCCGCGCAGCAGGATTATTTACAAGCCGAGCAGGCCATGCGCGAAGCTGAAATCGCGGTACAACGCGCTCGCCAGAAGTTGACGGCATTCGGTGTCAGCGCCAGCGGCAAACAACTGAACCGCTACGAGCTCAAGGCGCCGTTCGACGGCACCCTTACCGAGAAACACATTTCACTCGGTGAATCGGTCAAGGAAGACACGCGCGTGTTTACGATTTCCGACTTGTCTTCGGTTTGGGCCGAAATCGTCGTGCCCGCCAGAGATCTCGACACTATCCGTGTCGGCCAGAACGTCACGGTCAACGCAACAGCGTTCGAGTCCAAGGCATCCGGCGAGATTTCTTATGTCGGTCCTCTGGTCGGCGAACAAACTCGGACCGCGCGAGCGCGGGCGGTAATCGCCAATCCCGATCTTTCATGGCGCCCCGGCTTGTTCGTCAACGTGCAGATCGTCGCCAACGAAACCGGGGCGCCGGTCGCCATTGTTGCTGATGCCGTGCAGAGCGTCGAAGACAAGCCGACCGTGTTCATCAAAATTGCGGGCGGTTTCAAAGCGCAACCGGTGACCCTCGGCAAATCGGATGGGGAAATGGTCGAAGTCGTCAAAGGCATCGATGCCGGCACGCGCTACGCGGCCGCCGGCAGCTTCGTCATTAAATCCGAACTGGGTAAAGCCAGCGCCGAGCACGCGCACTGACATCAAAGGATACCGCCATGTTCGAACGCATCATACGATTCGCCATAGAGCAGCGCTGGCTGGTTATGGCCGCGGTGCTGGGAATGGCCGCACTGGGCGTTTACAGCTACCAGAAACTGCCGAT
>JACMKV010000326.1 GCA_014379915.1 Burkholderiales bacterium | reverse complement strand
TCGGCACCCTGGATTTGCGCGAAGATGCGCTCGCCCCGACTGACCGAGTCGACTTGGGCAAAGCCGATGAAAAGTCCCTTCTCGAAGTCGACGATCTCAAAGTGTATTTCCCGGTCCACAAAGGTCTGCTCAAGCGCGTGGTCGGGCATGTCAAGGCAGTTGACGGCGTTTCGCTGACGATCAAAGCGGGACGCACGCTGGCGCTGGTCGGCGAATCGGGTTGCGGCAAGACGACCGTTGGAAAATCCATTTTGCGTTTGATCGAGCCCACTGCAGGAAGCGTTCGCTTCGAGGGCACCGATCTGGCCAGCCTGAGCCGGGGCAAGTTGCGGCAACGGCGGTCGGATCTGCAGATCGTATTCCAGGATCCGTATGCATCGCTAAACCCGCGCATGCGGGTTACCGAGATAATCGAGGAGGGCATGGTGGCTCTCAAGGTCGGTGAGCACGCGGAGGGGCGGGCGCAGCGCATCGATAGCCTGTTGCGCGAAGTCGGCCTCAGCGTCGAATCGAAATATCGCTATCCTCACGAGTTCTCGGGCGGCCAGCGTCAGCGCATCGCTATCGCGCGCGCCCTTGCGGTCGCCCCCAGGCTGGTTATCTGCGACGAGCCGACCAGTGCGCTCGATGTCTCGGTGCAAGCGCAGATATTGAACTTGCTGAGGATGCTGCAAAGCAAATTTGGACTCGCCTATCTTTTTATCACCCACAATATTTCTGTGGTGGAGTTTTTGGCGCATGAGGTCGCAGTGATGTACCTCGGCCGCATCGTCGAGCGAGGCACGGTCGATGAGGTGTTGAATCATCCGAAGCATCCTTACACCCGCGCACTGCTGTCAGCGGTGCCCGTGATCGAAGAGGGCGGCAAGCGGGAATTCATACGCTTGCAAGGCGATTTACCTTCGCCTGTCAATCCCCCAAGCGGTTGTCACTTCAACCCGCGATGTGCGGATGTCATGCCGCAATGCCGCGACATCTATCCGTCGCGGACGCAACTGAGCGAAACGCACGCGACGCACTGTCATCTGTATAACGAAAGCAATTTGGATGAAGCAGAAAGAAGCGGGCGAGTAGCCTAGCGCGGTCAGTATTAGAGGAAGTGAGAACCGCGTGGAGCGGCGCGTGATTGCGGGAGGCCGGAGCAGGCTCGAAACGCGTTTTAGGGGTGCGCAACGCCAAACGGCGGCGGTAGTCTCAAGACAACCGCAAGATTAGGGAAAACTACAAGATCAGGACAACTGTCAGGAAGGATGTAGCAACATCCCCCGAACCTGGTTTCAGTACAAGTTTTTGCCCAAGCGACAAGCGGCTCGACCGCAAGTTATTCCACGACTTCAGTTGTGCGACGGTCACGTTATAACGTTGGCTGATGCTGAACAGGGTGTCTCCTTTCTGCACGATGTACAGCAATTGACGCGCAGCTTTAGCCAGCGGACCGCTGGCGGCTGGCGTCTTTGAACGGCTGGATGGAGCATCCCTGGCGGACGACTTTTCCTTCGTAGCCAATACTACCTTAGTCATACTCGATTTCGTTGCGGGTTTGTTTTTTTCAGCTTCGACGCGCGCGCTTTCGGTGACTATGGTTTTCCTTGACAGATGTAGAGGCACGAGCAGTGGCCCCGCCGACGCTTTGGTTGTGCGGCGACTCAAGCCGTTGATCTCTCTCAGCTGATTCGTGGAGATACCGAACTTGGCGGCGATTTTATCGAGACGTTCACCTTTACGCGCCACGTAGGTGCGCCACGAAGCCAGCGGCTTCTTGTGATTATCGAGGTTAGTCGAAAAAGCTTCAGCCTTGTCGACCGGCAACAGCAGCAGACGCGAACCATCGGAGTTGATCATCGGCCGGTTGAATGCCGGGTTCAGTGAAATGAATTCTTCGAGCGGTACCTCGGCGAGCTTGGCCGCTACTTTGACGTCGATCTTCTGCGGCGCCGCTACGGTCGTGAAGTACGGTTCGTTTGGAATTTCGCTCAATTCAAGCCCGAAAAGCGTCGGGTTTGCGACGACATTTTTCACTGCCTGCAACTTCGGCAGATAATGCCGCGTCTCGGGCGGCAAATTCAGACTCGGGTAATCGGTCGGTAGATTTTTAGCCGCGTTGCGCGCAATGGCGCGGGAAACGGTTCCTTCACCGGAATTGTAGGCGGCGAGCGCTAGATCCCAGCTACCGAACATTTCGTAGAGCTTGCTCAGATAATCGAGCGCGGCATTGGTCGCGGCGATCACGTCGCGTCTGTCGTCGTGCCACCAATTCTGCTGCAAGCCGAAATACTTGCCGGTCGACGGAATGAACTGCCAGATGCCGGACGCATGGCTGCGCGAATAAGCGGTGGGATTGAAGGCGCTTTCGATCATCGGCAGCAGCGCAATTTCAGTCGGCATGTTACGCCTTTCGACTTCCTCGACGATGTAGTGCAGATAACGCTTGCTGCGATCTACCATGCGTTTCAAATAGTCCGGTCTTGCCGTGTACCACTGCTCGTATTCCGCAACCACCGGCCCGGGAACGGCCGGCATGTTGAAGCCATTGCGGATGCGTTCCCACAGATTCTCCTGGTTGATCGTCAAGTCCTGGCTAAGCGCAGCCGAGAAGGGACCAAGCGCCTGCTGATTTGCCGCGTCGTCGCCGCTGGGAATGACGATAATTTTCGGATCGGAAGGTCGCGCAATCGCAGGGGGTGCAACCGGTGGCGCGGCTACGGGAGCAGGCTCGACGGCGGGAATCTTGGCAACAGGTTTTATTTCACCTTCCACCGCCGGCGCCGGCTTGCCACCCGGGTGAGGAATCGAAGCCGCTGCTGCCTTGGTGGGAGGCTCGCTTTGTTTTGCAACGGCAGGCGCATTATCCGGCTTCACCGGAGCTCGTCCGCCTTGCGTGGAACAGGCTTGCAGAATCGCTGCTCCGATAGCAATCGAGAATATTATTGTAGGTTTATTAGCCATTTATAGTGCTAACTTAAAGTCAAAATTGATATTAGCGAAGATAATCCCACTTCGTCAAGCTGCTTTATACTGATCCTTCCATTGCCGCAGTGCAGCAAAAACTTCTATCGGGCCGGTCAGCTCCTGTCCGGCAAAGTCATTGACGGACGAGATGACCCTCGAATCGGTACATCGCAAGAATGGATTGGTCGCGATTTCCAGCGCAATGTTGGAGGGCAAAGTAGGGCGGTCTTGGGCTCTTGATGCCCGGGCGGATTCTTCGCGAGCGATGAGTTCGATGTTATCAGGATCGACGATTAGGGCGAAGCGAAGATTGGCGAGCGTGTATTCGTGACCGCAGTAAACCTGCGTCGCGGCGGGCAGTTGCGCGAGCTTGTTGAGCGAACCCAGCATCTGCTCGGGCGAGCCTTCGAAGAGTCTTCCGCAACCGCCTGCAAACAGGGTGTCGCCGCAGAACACGATGCCAGGTCCGACGTAGGCGATATGCCCTGCCGTATGCCCCGGAATGGAAAGCACCGTCAACTGCAACGCGAGTTCGGGAAAATCTATGGCGTCCCCTTCCTGCAGGCGATGCGTGAGCGTTGCAATCGCTTCTTCCCGAGGACCGTACACGGGAACGCGAAAGGAATCGAGCAGGCGCGCGTTGCCACCAACGTGGTCGCGATGATGATGGGTATTGACGATCGCGACCAGCCGCAACTTCGCGTGTGCAAGGTAAGACAGCACTGGATCGGCATCGCCAGGATCGACCACGACCGCGTGTTCGCCTTTGCGTAGCAGCCAGATATAATTATCCTGAAACGCCGCTAGTGGGACGATCTTCAGCCTGCTGTCGTTTTGGTCGTGTGGCTGGGCTTTGGAGATCACGTCGAATATTGATTTTGATTTAACGCGAATGGAAAACTCGCTGGCACAGTTGGCGGCATGGCTTGATACTCCGCTCGGCCAATACTTGCTCGCCAGAGAGCAGGATTACTTTGATCAGACCGTCGCGGATGTGTTCGGGTTCAACGCCTTGCAGCTGGGGCTTTTGCAGTGCGATTTTCTGCGGACCAGCCGCATTCCGCTACGCGTTCGGATTAATCGCGAGGGTCACGCGCATCGAGTCGGTATCTTGCGCGCTGATTTTCGCGAATTGCCGATTGCCAGTAATAGCGCCGATCTCGTCGTGCTGCCGCATATTCTGGAATTCAGCGAAGACCCGCATCAAATCCTGCGCGAAGTCGCCCGCATTCTCGTGCCGGAGGGCCAAGTCCTGATCTCCGGTTTCAACCCATGGAGCTTGTGGGGCTTGCGGCGCCCGTTGCGCCCGACCCCTGGAGACTCGCCGTGGTGCGGCCGCTTCATCAACCTGCCGAGACTCAAGGATTGGCTCGCACTGCTCGAATTCGAAGTCGCCGCCGGCAAGATGTGCTGCTACGCGCCGCCGATCACGCAGGAAAAATGGCTGAGCAGGTTTCAGTTTATGGAAACGGCCGGCGACCGCTGGTGGCCAATCGCAGGTGGTGTCTATTTCGTGCAGGCGGTCAAACGCGTGCGCGGCATGCGTCTCATCATGCCGAAGTGGAACGAACGCCGCGCCTCGCAAAAGCAACTCGCCGCCGTACCGCAAAAGCTGGCGCGCGGGAGAGTAGGCCCGCCGCGCAGGCGCCAGCTATGAGCGATGTCTGAGTTCGTCGAGATTTTTACCGATGGTGCGTGCAAGGGTAATCCCGGCATGGGCGGATGGGGCGCCTTACTGCGCTTCGCGGGGCGGACCCGCGAACTGTGCGGCGGCGAAATTCACACGACAAATAACCGTATGGAATTGACCGCGGTAATCCGCGCGCTGCAAGCACTGAAGCGGCCGTGCCGCGTGCGCCTGAGCACCGATTCGCGTTACGTGCAGCAGGGCATCAGCACGTGGGTGCACAACTGGAAGAAGGCAGGTTGGCGAACCGCGGCCAAAAAGCCGGTCAAGAATGCCGACTTGTGGCGGCAGCTCGATGCGCTCGCTGTAGAGCACGAAATCGAATGGATCTGGGTGCGCGGGCACTGCGGACACGATGGCAACGAGGCGGCCGACACGCTTGCTAACCGCGGCGTCGCATCGGTCCAGGCAGAAAAAAACGAAACGCATATTCAGCGGCAAACCTGAAGGTCGGCTTTAGCCCTGTCTTTATCCCCGTTGTACCGGAGATCATTTTGCGGCAGATTTTTCTCGATACTGAAACCACCGGACTGGAAGCGAATCTCGGTCATCGCGTGGTCGAACTCGCTGGCGTCGAACTGGTCAATCGCCGCCAGACCGGTCGCCGTTTTCACCGCTATCTGAATCCCGAGCGGGCTTGCGATCTGGGTGCGCTCGCAGTTCACGGTTTGACCGATGAATTTTTGCGCGACAAGCCGCGATTCAGCGAGATCGTTGCGGAGTTCCTCGATTACGTCAGCGGCGCCGAACTCATCATCCACAACGCGCCCTTCGATGTCGCCTTTCTGAATCGCGAATTCGTTCTGCTCGACATGCCGCCGATCAGCGATTGCTGCTCGTGCGTGACCGACACCATGCGCATGGCGAAGGAGATCCATCCCGGAAAGCGCAATTCACTCGATGCGCTGTGCGAGCGCTATCAGATCAACAACGCGGCGCGCACTTTGCACGGCGCGCTGCTCGACGCTGAATTACTCGCCGAGGTTTATCTGGCGATGACGCGCGGCCAGGAAAGCCTGATCATCGAACTCGCGGAAGTGGCGACCGAGCGGCAAGAGGATGCTGATAACGCGATAGGATTCGAGCTGATCGTAATCCGCGCCAGCGACGAGGAACTTGCCATGCACGCGCAGCAGCTGGAAGAGATAGGCAAGGCGAGCAATGGTGCTTGCGTGTGGCTCGAGCAGGCTGCCCGAATGTGCGCGTAATCGCTAGCGCGGTCGAATTGCCACGATACGAATAAACGGCTTTGCGGAGAAACTATTCGATTCGGATAGGAAAAAAAACCGGATAAAGAAAAAATGGGACGCTTCAATAAGTTACCCATTGTGCGCTTATGGCTCCCCGACGTGGAATGGAACCACGGACCCACTGATCAACAGTCGGTTTTAGCCTCATTTGGTATCTGCTCGCCGATCGACTCAGGCAATTGCATAATTTACCCGGTTATGGTGTATGGAAACCGGTCAGATCAGGTGCACTATACTAAGCCTCCCATTTCCATCGGATGTTGCACTTCGTTGTGAATCTGCGTCCGATTATAAATAGGGGAAGACTTTAGCAAATGTTATTCCGAGATAGAACCGAGCAGGCAGGGTATTAGCGGATCGCCTTGCCGCTTACGCCAATTATCCGGACGCGATGGTTCTTGCATTACCGCGTGGCGGTGTCCCGGTTGCTTTCGAAATTGCTGAAGCGCTCAACCTGCCCCTGGATATTTTTGTGGTGCGAAAACTGGG
>JACMKV010000325.1 GCA_014379915.1 Burkholderiales bacterium | reverse complement strand
GGCGATCTCATAGCGGGAGCGTTCGGCATTCTGAATGCGTAGCAGAAAAAATGTTAGGCAATCACCGCAACAGGCTCGACTCCGTGTGCGTCGAGTATGCGGACATGAACAGGAGCCGATGGCGTGCAGGCCGAATGGATCCAGCGCGGATAGAGGGTTGGGTCACACGTTTCGACGTTAACCGGCCCGCGACAGGGCGAACACAGTTCGCGTTGCTGCAGACGGGAATTTCCAGCCCTCAAGCCGAAGTTTGAAGCATTGCCTCGCCTTTGTACAAATTACAAGCACGCCTTTTCGTTCGCGGCAGGTCTAGCAGGCTAACGCCAATGAGAGCCTTGCAGAACAAGCCCCAAACCGCGTGCTTAGGACGATGGCATGTCGATTGCTTTAGCGAAGCCGTAGTTCATATCAATACCAACTCAAAGGAGCGAAGCATGTTCAAAAAACTATCGGCAGTCGCTTTCATTCTCGCGCTACTCGCAGGCTGCAATACCATGGAGGGCGCGGGTAAAGACATCGAACGCGGCGGCGAGAAAATCCAGAAAAAAGCCAATTAACAACATTTAACCCCAGCCGGGAGCTTTAACCCCAGCCGGGAGCAACCCGGCGCTGCAGGTCTATTCAGGGTCTGCGGTCAGTCGTCAGCCTTGGGGCGCCGCGTAAACGGCGCCTTTTTTTGTTTCGACGTGTGCAGCAGTCGTATCGGGAATGCATGGCCAAGCCGCTAAAATACAGCCTGATCGTAATCGGCGTCGTCGCCGTAGCGATCGTGTTGTTTGCTCTGGTATTCGACTGGAACATGCTGCGCGGCACGATCGAACGCAAAGTCACGGAAAAAACCGGACGCGAATTCTCGATCGGCGGCGATATCGATGTCCGCTGGTTGTCGGGCAACGGCGACAGAGAATGGGCGTGGCCGGTCCCGTACATCCATTTCGAACAGGTGCGCTTCGGCAACGCCGCGTGGGGCAGCAAGCCGATCATGGTCGAAGCCGCGGTCGCGGAATTCTCGATCAAACTCCCTGATCTGATGCGCGGCAACGTAGTGCTGCCGCAAGTCGTTTTGATCAAACCGATCGTGCTGCTCGAAAAGAACCGCGAAGGCGTGCGCAACTGGCAGCTCGATCCCGATAGACCGGAAGGGCCGGGACCGGTGATCGGCGAATTGCGCGTCGACCACGGCACGCTGAATTACCGTGATCCGAATATCGGCACCGATCTCGAAATAGACGTTGCCGTCGCCAATCAGACGCCGGCCGATGGTCCTTATGGCATCCGTTTCGCTGCCAGCGGTAACTATAAAAACCGCGCAACTTCGGCAACCGGCCGCGGCGGCTCGGCGCTCAAGCTGACCGACCAAAACACGCCCTTCCCGATCGACGGCAAGCTGACGATCGGTCAAACCAGCGCTGTGTTGCAAGGCACGATTACCAATCTTTTGAAACTTACCGCGCTCGATTTGCAGCTCGATCTGCGCGGCGCCGACATGGCCGAGCTGTATCCGATTCTGAAGCTCAATTTGCCGAAGTCGCCGCCGTATCGGGTTGCCGGGCGCTTATGGCGCGAAGGCGGCAAGTGGCGTTTCAGCGATTTCAGCGGCACCGTCGGCGACAGCGATCTGGCCGGCGATATTGTCGCCATCGATACCAGCGTTGCCGAGCGCATTTCGGTGCGCGCCGATCTGACGTCTCAGGTGCTCGATTTCAATGACCTCGCCGGCTTCGTCGGCGCCGAGCCTGCGACCGGCCCAGGCCAGACGGCGTCCAAGCAGCAGAAGAAAGCGGCCGAAAAGGCGGCTGGCGAGAAACGCGCGTTGCCCGACGAAGGTTTCCCGTCCGAGCGCCTGCGCAGCATGGATGCCGACGTCAAATACAAGGCGAAGCAGATCAGGAGCCGCAAGGCATTGCCGCTCGACAGCCTGGTCGCGCATCTGAAGATCGAGGACGGCAAACTGACCGTTCAGCCGCTCAATTTCGGTTTCGCCGGCGGCAACATCGTATCCAGCGTGGCGCTCGATGCACGCAAGGAGCCGGTGACGAGCGAAGCCACTGTTCAGTTCAAAAAGCTGCGTCTCAAGAAACTGATGCCGACGGTCGAAATGGCCGACAACAGCAGCGGCGAAATCGGCGGCAGCGCCGAGTTCAAGAGCACGGGTAATTCCGCTTCAAAAATTCTGGCCGGCCTCGATGGCCGCCTCGGGTTGGCGATGGATGGCGGCGAGATCAGCAATCTGCTGCTCGAATTCGTCGGCCTCGATGGCGGTGAAATCATCAAATTTCTACTCGCTGGCGATCAGCGCGTCGCGGTGCGGTGCGCCGTCGGCCAATTCGCAATCAACGACGGGTTGATGAAAACCGAGGTGTTCGTGATCGACACGCGCGACACCATCATCCGCGGCGACGGCACGATCAATCTGGGCAAGGAAGAGCTTGATCTGACGCTGAACCCGTTGCCGAAAGACATCAGCATTTTCAGCGGCCGCTCACCCTTGCACGTAACTGGCAGCTTCAAGGATCCGAACTTTGCGCCCGATAAATCGGCGCTGGCAAAGCGCGGCGGCGCGGCGATCCTGCTCGGCCTGATCAATCCGCTGGCTGCGTTGATCCCGCTGATCGAAACCGGGCCGGGCAAAGACAGCAATTGCGCCAAGCTGATGGCGGACGCAAAGAGTCAGAACTCGGGCGCGGGGAAGAAAAAGAAGTGATGGGGAAATGCAAGCGATAGCGGAGCACTGGAGGTCAGGGTAGCGTGTAGTGGCTGCCTGATCTCCATCCGCCTCGTTAGAACCACTCTTTGCAAAAGGGGCAGGGGGAGATTTTTCCGCCGCTAAAATCCCCCTCAGTCCCAGTACTGTCCGGACATTTAATCAAACAGTTTCAATTGGTTGTCGAGCCCGGCGGCGCCTGGATTAAGGTCCGCCATGGTAACGAGTTGATCGAGTGGTGTTTTTTCGAAAAGGGTCAAGCTTAGAATTTGTAGGATAGTGTAGAGCGAGGCGTCTGCGCGGAGCCGTTTTTTGACAAGGGCGACGAGCACATAGACCGCGATGGCAATCCAGATCTGGGTTTTGACGGCGTTCTCAGAAGTGCCAAAGAAAGCCTTGATACGCAAATGCTGCTTGATCCATTTGAAGAACAATTCGACCTGCCAGCGGCAACGATAGAGCCTGGCGATGCTAAGAGCGGGCAGGGTGAAGTTGTTGGACAGAAACACCAGCTGCTGGTCGGAAGCCTCGTCGTAGAACTTCACGCGCCGCAGTTGCAGCGGATAGTCGAGGCGGGCATGCACGCCGGTGAGCCGGATGGTCTGATCGCAGCGCAGTCCCGTAGCCTTGTCGATGGGGCGCGAATAGACGCGGCGCAGCGACTGATTAGAGCGGGCGCGGGTGACAAAGAACGCTTGCGCGCTGTGCAGCGCGAATAAGCGGGCGAAATCGATATAGCCGCGATCCATGATGTAGAAGCTGCCGGGCTCGAAGAGGAGTTGATCGAATCCTTTGAGGTCGGAGAACTTGCCGTCGCTCACATGGATAAAGCTCGGAATGTTGCCGCGCAGATCGAGCAGGGTGTGCAGCTTTATCGCAGCCTTGGTGGACTGGAAATGCGCCCAGGGAAAAAGGGACAGCGACAGATCGATGGTCGTCGAATCGAGGGCATAGGCCGTATGGTCGAGTTCCACGCCAAAACCGTCGCTGCGGTAGAGGCCGCGGGTGGTGGCAATGAGACTCAACGCAAAGTCGTGGAAGATGCGAAAGTCGCGCTTCTCGTTGGCGTCGGCAAGCGTGCTCCTCGCTACTGAGCCGCGGATGCCAAGGTGATAGAGCTTTGCCTGGTGGGCGTTGAGGCAGGTGACGATATCCCGCAGGCTCTCGCGAAAGGTGAGTTGCGCGAAGGCCATGCAAAGGAATTGATCCAGATGCGAGAACTTGAGCGGCGGATACTTGCCGGGATAGCGCGCCACACAGCGGCGGAAAGTATGCAACGGCAGATGATCCATCAACTGAGCGAACACGAGCTTGCCGGAATACATCGTCGAGGCCTCGGTGACAAAAACCGAAAGCCTGCGCTTTGTAGTCTGCCGTGCTCAAGTCGATGACAGGGATACACCCTCATCTTTCCCGATTCTTCAATCAGTTATACCTGCCTGGAAGAAAATGTCCGGACAGTACTGCCTTAGCCCCCCTTTTTTTACTGTAAAGGGGGGAATGCGCGAGGCTCAAAAACGGGGAATACGAGCATGGTTAGCAACGAGGGGATGAAATGAGCAACACAAGAGCACTAACGTTAAACACCGGATGGAACGCCGGAATCGCCGCGACAGCGGTGGTTTACCTTTCGGCTTTCGTCCCAGGGCCTCACGCTCGTCAGTTTCCCGGCGAGCAGCGGTGTGCTGCGCGCGATGCACGGCTTTTCCGATGCGCAATACGGCGCGATTTTTTTGCCGCAAGTAGTAGCAGCCGTGATCGGCGCTGTCGGCGGCGGCGTGCTGGCGCAGCGCATCGGCCTGAAAGCCTTGCTCGTGCTCGCATTGCTGGCGAACACACTATCGCAGGCGCTGCTTGCAGCGAGCAGCGGCATGGCAGCGGATACCGCTTATGCCATTGTTCTGGCCGGAACCGCAAGTCTCGGCCTCGGCTTTGGGCTGTCGGGTGCGCCATTGAATAGTTTCCCGCCGACTTTCTTTCCCGAGCGGCGCAATACGGCCGTGGTCGCGCTGCATACCTTGCTCGGATTGGGCCTGATGGCGGGTCCGCTGCTTGCGGCGTGGACCATGGACCGCTGGCTGCGTTTTCCGCTGTCGCTGCTTGTCGTGTGTCTGGCGGTGGCGATTGTGGTCGCGTTGACTTCTTTTCCTGACGATCGCGCGACCGAGAGAAGCACGCGCAAGGCGCGGCAGAATAAGCAGGGTGACAGGCAAAGCGAATCGGACGCCGCGCCGGCACCGCAACGCTCGACGGTGTTCTGGCTGTTCATGACGATTGCTGTGCTTTATGCCTTCGCCGAAGGCACTTTTTCGAGCTGGGTGGCGATCTACTTGCAGCAGACAAAACAGCTGCCGGAAACCACTGCCGCGGCCGCATTGTCGGCGTTCTGGGGTGCGCTGGTCGCGGGCCGTCTGCTGGTATCGGTGATCGTGGTTCGTGTCGCCGCCGAGCGCGTTTGGCAAACCTTGCCGGTCATTATGATTCTGGCATTTCTGCTGCTGCCCTATGTCGATAGCCCGGCTTCGAGCATCGCACTGTTCGCGCTGGCCGGGCTCGCGTGCTCGGCATTTTTTCCATTGACCATGGCGCTCGTCAGCCGCCAATTCGACCAGCACGTCGCGTGGGTATCGGCGATGCTGACGGCGGCGCTGATGCTGGGCGTCGGACTCGGCGCGTTCGCCATCGGCGCTTTGCGCAATTGGCTGACCCTTGAACAGCTATATCGCGTTTCCGCCGTTTACCCAATTCTGGTGCTGTTATTGATCGCAGCGACTTTGCGTAAAGCCCGTGGTGCGGCGTCATGAAGCCTCTCCATTCGCCGCTGGGAACGTGGGCGGCGTCGTGGCTCGGCGTCGTCGCGGAAGCGTTGCGCGTCGCCGAAAAAACCACAGGTCCTGTCGTCGACCTGATTATTCGGCTGGCGCTGGCGCAGGCATTCCTTGTCTCGGCGCTTATCAAGATAACGAATTGGGATAACGCGGTTTATCTGTCGGCGAACGAGTACCCAGTGGCGTGGCTAGCTCCGGTGCCGGCGGCGTATCTTGGCGTTGCGGTCGAACTGTTCGGAAGCGTCCTGCTAGCCGCCGGACTAGCG
>JACMKV010000324.1 GCA_014379915.1 Burkholderiales bacterium | reverse complement strand
GGGTGGTCCAGCACGAATATGATCACTTGCAAGGCATACTTTTTCCGATGCGAATCCCGGACTTGCGCTTCTTCGGTTTCACGGACGCGCTGTTTCCGCGGAAGCCCGCTGTCGATGAGCGCGCCGACAACGGCGTTTAGCTTGTTGACTGCACTATCCCGAAGTAGCAAGATTTCACTAAATGGATGGCGTTGAGTTGACATCGTGCTGGATACGCTGACTCAGGAATGGTCGCTTGCAGCAGCTCTGCTGGTTGGGCTGCTGGTGCTGGCCGGATCGGGCGCGCTGGTCATGCGGCGCTGGCTGTCGAAATACCGCGATCGCACCGAAAAAAAGGCTTTGCAGCAAATCTCCGAATTGCGCGAGCAGGTGCAGAGCCTGCAAACCGATGTCAGGCATCTGAAGCGTAATCAGCGCGCGACGACGCCGTATGGTCAAGCTATCCTGATGGCGCAGCAAGGCCTCGATGCTCGGGAAGTCGCGGCGGTTTGCGGCTTGTCTCGCGGTGAAGCCGAATTGATCGTTGCGTTGTATAAGACGCACTACTCTTGATTGGCCAGAATCTCGGCCTGAATCGGCCAGTTTGTGCCGGCGGCCTTATTATTAGGCGCGACGAATCTTCCGTTTTTTGAATTTCCGATCTCAGGCTTTCAACTGAGCCAGCAGAACCTCTTTTAGTCGCAATAGCCGATCTGCGTCCTGCAGATTGTTTCCGGTAATCAAAAAAATATCTTCAGCGCGCTGGCCCAGCGTATTGATGCGCGCTGTATGCACGCTGACCTCGTGCTCGGCCAGGATGCGTGCAACCCGCGACAGCAGGCCCGGCCAATCGGCGGCAACCAGCGACAGCACCTGATACTCGCGCTTTTCATGCGGTTCGATCGAAACTTGCGGCGCCATCGGGAAATGTTTGACTTGCCGGCTCAGGCGCGGACTAACGGGCGGCGGCAACGGCCCCGAATCAGCAAGACGCTGAGCCAGTTCGTGTTCGACATACGCAATCAGGTCACGGTAATGCGCCGGTTTTTGCGCCGCGTCGAGCACTTGAAAACTATCGAGCGCGTAGCCGTGATGCGTCGTGTAAATCCTGGCTTCGACGATGTTGTAGCTGATGCTCTCGAAAAAAGCGCAGATGCGCGCGAACAGCTTTTCGCGGTCCGGCGCATAAATCATCACCTGCAAACCCTCGCCGATCGGCGACAAGCGCGCCTTGACGACTGCCTTGGCCGGACGCACGCGATAGTGCAGCAGCCGCGTATGCCAGGCGATTTCCTGAGCCTCATGACGGGCGAAGTAGCTCGTATCGAGTTCGCGCCAGAGTGCGATGTGCGCATCATCCGAGAATCCGTACAGGCGGAGCTTGGCGAGAGCATCCGCCTGGCGGGCCGCCACCTCGCTATCGACGGTGGCAACGCTGCCGCTCAAATGACGCCGGGTTGCCCGAAACAGATCCTCGAGAAGCTTGGCCTTCCAGGCATTCCAGACTTTCGGGCTGGTGCCGCGTATATCCGCGATAGTCAGCAGATACAGTGCGACCAGGTGACGATTGTCGCCAACGCATTTGGCAAACGCGGCGATCACCCCAAGGTCGGACAAATCACTTTTCTGCGCTGTCGCCGACATAACGAGATGATTTTGCACCAGCCATTCAACCAGCGCGGTATCGGCGGCGGCAAGACCGTGCTCCTGGCAAAAGCGACGTGCGTCTGCCGCGCCCAGCGCCGAATGATCGCCGCCGCGGCCCTTCGCAATATCGTGAAATAACGTGGCCAGATACAGCGTTTCTGGGCGCTCGAACGCTGCAATCAGCCGACTCGCCAGCGGGAACTCATGGTTAAAATCCGGGACGGTAAAACGCCGCAAATTGCGCAATACTTTGAGAATGTGTTCATCGACCGTGTACATATGAAACAGGTCGTGCTGCATCTGGCCGACGACGCGGCCGAAAGCAGGAATATAGCGGCCGAGAATGCCGTACTGATGCATGCGCCGCAGCTCGCGGGTGATGCCGGCGGGTTGGCGCAGGATTGCCATGAACAGCGCCCGATTCAGCGGGTCGCGGCAGAACGCCTTATCGATCCTGCGCCTGGCCCGCCACAATGCGCGTAGCGTCGTCGCACTCATGCCCTGCAGGTCAGGGTGCTGCTGCAGCAGTAGAAAACTTTCCAGGATGGCGCCGGGTTGATCTTCGAATAATTGCTCGTCGCGCGCTTCGAGCAAATCGTTGCGCGTACGGAATCGGCTGTTGATCGCGCGCGGCTCGCTAACGGCCGCCGGGAAAATGCGCGTTCGCAGATTTTGCAGCACGATCGCGGTGATCTGGCTGACCGACTTCGCGACCCGGTAATAGCGCTGCATCAACTGTTCGCTGGCAAGCCGCGTCGGTCCGTCGCGGAAGCCGAGTTCGGCTGCGAGGGCCGTCTGGTAATCGAACAGCAATCGATCCTCGCGTCGCCCGGCCAGGTAGTGCAGGCGAATGCGCAGAGTCTGCAGTAGTTGCAGGTCACGCTTCAGTTGCCGCGCCTCGGCGCTGGTGATGATGGCCTCACGGACCAGATCGCGCCAATCGTTGCCGAGGTTTGCGGACCGGCTGATCCACAGGACGTTCTGCAAATCGCGCAGGCCGCCCGGGCTTTCCTTGACGTTCGGTTCGAGGTTATAGGCGCTGTCCTGGAAACGCGCGTGGCGCAACTGCTGCTCGCGCAGCTTTTTGCCGCAAAAATCCTGCGGCTCGATTGCCTGCGCAATGGCTTGCGTAAATTTTCGAAAAAGCGCGAGATCGCCGCGCAGCAGTCGCGCTTCGAGAAGATTGGTTTGCACGGTGACATCGGCCTCGGCCTGCTCGAGGCTTTCGGCGACGGTGCGCACGGAGTGGCCAACTTCGAGGCCCAAATCCCACAACTCGCCGACCAGCTCTTCAAGCCTGCGTTTCAGGTCGTCATCGGCCGGTTGCGGCAGCAAGATCAGCAAGTCGACATCGGACTTGGGGAACAATTCGCCGCGGCCATAACCACCGACTGCCAGCAGCGCGGCGGAGTGCGGCATCGCGAGGCGCTGCCAGGCGAGTTTGAGCTGCTGGTCGACGAGCGCGCTATGCGAACGCAGCAGGCGTGTTGCCGAGCCGGTGTGCTGGTAGCGCGCCCGCAGATTCGCGCGCTGTTGCGCAATCTCGTGTTTGCGGTCGCTTGTGGCCGATCGGCCCGGCTCGCGCGAAATCGGCTGCAGCATGGGGCTACAAAGCCAGGCGAGACACCGAAAGTGGAGGCGGCGCGGCGGCCGACAGCGTCAGCACTTCATGCCCGGTTTCGGTCACCAGCACCGTGTGCTCCCACTGCGCTGACAAACTGTGGTCCCTGGTTACGATCGTCCAGCCGTCGGCCAATTGACGGATGCCGGCTTTGCCCGCGTTGATCATGGGTTCGATGGTGAATGTCATTCCTGGCGTCAGGCGCGCCCCCGTGCCGGGCTTCCCGTAGTGCAGCACTTGCGGTTCTTCGTGAAACAGGCTGCCAATGCCGTGCCCGCAGAACTCGCGCACGACCGAAAATCCGTGGCGTTCGGCATGGCTTTGAATTGCGTAACCGATGTCGCCGAGCGCCGCGCCATTTTTCACGGCAGCGATGCCGCGCCACAAACATTCGTGAGTTATATCGCACAGTCGTTTGGCTTGAATCGAGGGCTCGCCAATGTAGAACATGCGGCTGGTATCGCCGTGATAGCCATCCTTGATCACAGTGACATCGATATTGAGAACGTCGCCAGACTTGAGCTTTTTCTCGCCTGGCACGCCGTGGCAGACGACGTGGTTGACCGATGTGCAAATCGAGCGGGGATACGGCTTGTAGCCGGGCGGCGCATAATTCAATGGCGCCGGTACCGTGCCCTGCACATTGACCATGTAGTCGTGGCAAACCCGGTCGATCTCGTCGGTCGTCACGCCGGATTTCACATAGGGCGCGACACGATCGAGTACCTCAGCCGCAAGCCGTCCGGCGATGCGCATTTTGTTGATTTCGTCAGCGGTTTTGATCGTGGGCGGCATGAACGGCGGTCGATAGAAGCTCTGGAATGAAAAGCCTAACAGAATAGTGGAAGGACCCTGGCGGCGCAATTCGGGAGCCCATGGCCTTGTCTTACGGCTTCCACGCGGCACGGCTGCAACAGGAGAAATGCTTCAGGCGTAAGATGGCTCAGCCTCTAACCCGGCTTGAGCGGCTTTTCGGCGCGATGCTATACTTCCGGGTTGGTTTGTCGACAATCGGCACGCTCCGGTGAGGCGTGTTTCGATTGTCGTTGCAGACTAAATCCACACACCTGCCTCATTAGGGTGCGCGCTCTTTTCGGTGGTATTGGGCGCGTTTCCGGCAGGTGGCGGCTTAACCCTATAGGAGAAACCATGTCGACAACCATGCGGCAGATGCTGGAAGCTGGCGTCCATTTTGGACATCAGACGCGGTACTGGAATCCCAAGATGGCGCCGTATATCTTCGGCCATCGCAACAAAATCCACATCATCAATCTCGAACAATCGTTGGCCATGTACAACGAAGCCACGAAATATGTTCGTCAGCTTTCGGCGAACAAGGGCACGATCCTGTTCGTCGGCACCAAACGCCAGGCGCGCGAGATCATCCGCGAAGAGGCCACGCGCTGCGGCTCGCCGTACGTCGATTATCGCTGGCTCGGCGACATGCTGACCAATTACAAAACGGTCAAACAGTCGGTCAAGCGCCTGCGCGATATGCAAGCGATGGTTCAGGACGGTTCACTCGAAAAGCTGACCAAGAAAGAAGGGCTCGAATTCCAGCGCGAACTGGCCAAGCATGAACGCAGCCTCGGCGGCATCAAGGACATGGATACGCTGCCCGATGCGATGTTCGTGATCGATGTCGGTTATCAAAAAGGCGCGATCACCGAAGCTGTGAAACTGAAGGTTCCGGTGGTGGCTGTCGTCGATACCAATCACACGCCGGATGGTGTCGACTACATGATTCCGGGCAACGACGATTCGAGCCGCGCGATCCGCTTGTACGCGCGCGGCATCGCCGATGCGGTACTCGAAGGCCGCTCGCAGATCATCCGCGAAATCGTCGATGACGAGTTTGTCGAAGTCGACGATCAGGCAAGCGCTTAACCGGCTGTTCAAAAACGTAGCGAGCGCAGCAGCCTGTTAGGCACATCATTCAAAAGACAGCAGGAGCAGGCATGGCGGAAGTTAGTGCAAGCATGGTGAGAGATCTGCGCGAGGCGACCGGACTCGGCATGATGGAGTGCAAGAAAGCGCTGGTTGAATCCAGTGGCGACATGCGGGCTGCCGAGCAGTTGCTGCGCATCAAAAGCGGCGCCAGGGCCGGCAAGGTAGCCGGACGCATCGCTGCCGAGGGACGCGTCGCAGCCTTCGTCGCCGCCGACCGACGTAGCGGAGCGCTGGTCGAGATCAATTGCGAAACCGATTTCGTTGCCAAGGACGATAGTTTCGCCAGGTTTGCGCAATCAGCCGCTGAAGCAATCGTTCGTAGCAATCCAGCCGATATCGGCGCGCTCACTGACGTGCCGTTCCCTACGGGCGAAACCGTCGAAGAAGTGCGCAAAGCGCTGATCGCGAAGCTCGGCGAAAACATCAGCGTGCGCCGTTTTGTGCGTATGCAGACCGAAGGTCGGCTTGCGGTATATCTGCATGGCGCGAAAATCGGCGTACTGGTCGATTACCAAGGCGGCGACGAAAACCTGGGCAAGGATATCGCGATGCATATCGCGGCGATGAAACCGGTTTGCGTTGCCAAGGAAGACGTGCCGGCCGAGCTCTTGGCCAGCGAGCGTGCGATTTATACTGCGCAGGCGGCGGATAGCGGCAAGCCGGCTGCGATCGTCGAAAAAATGGTCGACGGCCGCATCGCCAAGTACCTGGCCGAAGTAGCTCTGCTCGATCAACCGTTCGTCAAAGATGGTGAGCGCACCGTGCAGCAGTTGCTCAAAGCCGGCGATGCGCGCGTCAACAAGTTCAAGATGTTCGTCGTCGGTCAGGGAATCGAGAAGAAAGCTAACGATTTCGTCGCGGAAGTGATGGCCCAGGCTAAAGGTTAGGCAATGCTGGTTGCTACCCCGGTCACGACGGCCTACAAGCGCATCATGCTGAAAATCAGCGGCGAAGCGCTGATGGGCGAGGACAGCTACGGCATCAACCGCGCCACCATTGAGCGCATCGTTGCCGAAATCGCCGAAGTCGTCGGGCTCGGCGTCGAGGTCGGCGTCGTTATCGGCGGCGGCAATATCTTTCGGGGCGTAGCACTCGGCGCGGCCGGCATGGACCGGGCGACTGCCGATTATATGGGCATGCTGGCAACGGTCATGAACGCGCTTGCGTTGCAGGACGCGATGCGGCGCGTGAAACTGGTCAGCCGCGTGCAGTCGGCTCTGAATATCGAGCAGGTTGCCGAACCGTATATTCGCGGCAAGGCGATGCGCTATCTGGAAGAGGGCAGGGTGGTCATTTTCGCCGCCGGTACCGGCAATCCTTTTTTTACAACCGACACGGCTGCTGCGCTACGCGGCATGGAAATGAACGTCGATGTCGTAATCAAGGCGACCAAGGTCGACGGCGTCTACACCGATGACCCGAAAACCAACCCGAATGCTACGCGCTACAAACGTTTGAGCTTCGACGAAGCGATCGAAAAAAAATTGAAAGTGATGGACGCCACGGCGTTGACCTTGTGCCGCGATCAAAAGCTGCCGATCAGCGTGTTCAATATTCTCAAGCCGCGAGCGTTAAAGCGGGTAGTGATGGGCGAAGACGAAGGCACACTGGTGCATTGCTGAAAAGGGCCGAACGATGATCGCAGACGTCAAGAAATCCGCCGAGCAGAAAATGCAAAAATCGCTTGAGGCGCTGAAGACCGATCTGAGCAAAGTACGCACCGGGCGCGCGCACACCGGCATTCTCGATCACGTAACGGTCGATTATTACGGCACGCCGACGCCAATCAGCCAGGTCGCCAACGTCAACCTGCTCGACGCGCGCACCATCAGCGTCACGCCATGGGAAAAGAAAATGGGCGCGGCGATTGAAAAAGCAATCCGCGAATCGGATCTCGGGCTCAACCCGTCCACGGTCGGCGAAATTGTTCGCGTTCCGATGCCGGCCCTGACCGAAGAGCGGCGCCGCGACTTGATCAAGGTCGTGCGTCACGAAACCGAAAACGCGCGAGTGGCGGTGCGCAACATCCGCCGCGACGCCAACGCCGGGCTCAAAGAGATGCTGAAAGAAAAGACTGTTGCCGAAGACGCCGAACGGCGCGCCGAAGAAGATATTCAGAAACTGACCGATCGCTATATCGCCGAAATCGATAAAGCGCTGCAGAACAAGGAAGCCGACCTGTTGGCGGTCTGACAGAGTGTTGCCAAACTACTGCGTTTGCCAATACTTCGTAGCTCTGGGCCTCAAAATGCTCATGCATTCACACATACATTCCGCTTTTTCGGCCCATAGCGCCTTGTCTTGGCTGCGCTCGCTACGTTCTTCAATGCCCTGTCCGGCCTCATTCGGGATGAAAACTAACGAGAGTCGTCGATGAGCGCGCATCCGAGTTCGACCGTAGTCGTCCCGCAAACTTCCGAGATGCCGCGCCATATCGCGATCATCATGGATGGCAATGGCCGCTGGGCAAAGCAGCGCTTCCTGCCCCGGATCGCCGGTCACCGGCGCGGCATCGAAACCGTCCGCGCTACCATCAAAACCTGCATACAGCGCGAGATCGGCTACCTGACGTTATTCGCGTTCAGCAGTGAAAACTGGCGCCGGCCGGAAGACGAAGTCGTGTTTCTGATGGAATTATTCGTGCGCGCACTCGAGCAGGAAGTCGCCAAGCTGCACGAAAACGGCATTTGCTTCAAGGTGGTCGGGGATATGTCCGCGTTCGCTCCCGCGCTGGTCGCCCTGATCCGCGATGCCGAACAGCTGACTGCACGCAACACGAGGCTCGTTCTGACTGTTGCCGCCAATTATGGCGGGCGCTGGGATGTGATGCAGGCGATCAATCGCTTGCGCAAAGCACATCCGCACGCCAATGAAGAGCTGACCGAGCTTGACCTCGCGCCCTATCTTTCCATGCATTACGCGCCGGAGCCCGACCTTTTCGTGCGCACCGGCGGCGAGTCGCGCATCAGCAATTTCCTGCTCTGGCAGCTTGCCTATACCGAGCTGTATTTCACCGATACGTTGTGGCCGGATTTCGATGCTGCTGCGCTCGATTTCGCGATCGGCGCCTATCGCCGCCGCGAACGTCGCTTCGGACAAACCGGCGATCAGTTGCAGGAAAACGTCTCGCGCCCCCGCGTCACCCCGTCGACCGTTCTCGAAACATCACGCCGCCTCCTGCACAAGCAGAATGTTTAGAAAGCGGCTGGCTACGGCAGCCGTTCTTCTCGTTTTATCTTTTGCCGCGCTATTTTATTTCCCGCAGGTTTCCTGGCTTGCGTTCGTTTTTTTCCTGGTCGGACTCGGCGCATGGGAATGGGCGGGTTTAGCTGCTTACTCCGGTCCGGTAAGAGTCGCGTATGGACTGGCGATACCGGCCATTTGTCTCGCGGCAGCGCAAGGTCTCGCCCCGCTGCCGGTCTCGCTCAAGCTTTTGCCATTTGCGCTTGCTCTCCTGTTTTGGGCGTTGATCGCACCCACATGGCTGGGGCTCAAGTGGCAAACGCGCCAGCCGCTGATCCTGGCTTTAACCGGCTTGCTGCTGCTGGTCCCATTCGGGCTCAGCTTGATCGCATTACGCGCGATCAGTCCGGTGTTGTTGCTGCAGGTGCTGGGCGTGGTCTGGGTTGCCGATACCGCCGCCTATTTCGCCGGACGCCGGCTCGGCAGACGCAAGCTTGCGCCCAGCATCAGCCCCGGCAAGACCTGGGAGGGCGCAATCGGGGGCCTGATTGCAGTTGCTTTGTACGCGGTGATCTGGCTTGCCAGCGAATACTTTGTCGGCAGTCCGATGCGTGGCCCGGCCGGCCTCGTCGAACTGATCGCGATGCTGCTGCTGGTGCCGGCCAGCATTGTCGGCGACCTGTTCGAATCGTGGATGAAGCGTCTGGCAGCAGTCAAAGACAGCGGCGTGCTGTTGCCCGGGCACGGCGGCCTGCTCGACCGCATCGACGGCCTGACCGCTGCAGTGCCGGTCGCAGCGTTCGCCATTCTCTATCTGCGCGCGTTACCGTAACGGCATGATTTCGATGAAACGCGGATGAAACGCGAAGCGATTGCCATCCTCGGCGCAACCGGCAGCATAGGCGTCAGTACGCTCGCCGTGATCGAGCGTCATCCCGATAAATTTGAGGTTGTTGCGTTGACCGCGCATTCGCAGGCGCCGCGCCTGTTCGAGCAATGCCAGCGCTTTGCGCCGCGCTATGCCGTGATGCTCGATGCCGTCGCGGCCGAGGAATTGCGCGGTCTCGTCACGCAGGCAAATCTCCGTTGCGAGGTCCTGCACGGCGCTGATGCGCTGGAGCGGATTGCCGGCCTCGGCGAGGTCGATACCGTCATGGCGGCCATCGTCGGCGCCGCCGGTTTTCGTCCGGGACTCGCGGCGGCGCGTGCGGGGAAGAAAATCCTGCTCGCGAACAAGGAAGCGCTGGTGATGGCTGGCAGCTTGCTGATCGAGGCCGTGCGCGACAATAACGCCAGGCTGTTGCCGATCGACAGCGAGCACAATGCGATTTTTCAGGCCTTGCCGCATGACTTCGCCGGCGATCTTGCCGCGGCCGGCGTGCGTCGTATCCTGTTGACGGCATCGGGCGGACCGTTTCGGCTGACACCGCCGAATGAACTCGAGCACGTAACGCCCGACCAGGCTTGCGCGCATCCGAACTGGGTGATGGGGCGCAAGATTTCGGTCGACTCCGCGACCATGATGAACAAGGGGCTCGAAGTCATCGAAGCGCGCTGGCTGTTCAATGCCGCGCCCGAGCAGATCGATGTCTTGATTCATCCGCAAAGCATCGTGCATTCGCTGGTCGAATACATCGACGG
>JACMKV010000323.1 GCA_014379915.1 Burkholderiales bacterium | reverse complement strand
GCCTTCGATTTCGGCCTTCGGCGTCAATGCCGCGACGGAGTCGACCACCACTACGTCCACCGAGCCCGAGCGCACCAGCATGTCCGCTATTTCGAGCGCCTGCTCGCCGTTGTCGGGCTGCGAGATCAGCAGCTCCTGCACGTTGACGCCGAGCTTCTGCGCGTACTGCGGGTCGAGCGCGTGCTCGGCGTCGATGAACGCCGCGGTGCCGCCCAGCTTCTGCATCTGCGCGATCACCGACAATGTGAGCGTGGTCTTGCCGGGAGATTCCGGGCCGTAGATTTCGACCACGCGGCCGCGCGGCAGACCGCCGACGCCAAGCGCAATGTCGAGCCCGAGCGAGCCGGTGGAGACGACGTCGATATCGCGCGCAACCTCGTGTTCGCCGAGGCGCATGATCGAGCCCTTGCCGAACTGCTTTTCGATCTGCGACAAGGCTGCGGCGAGCGCCTTGCTTTTGCTGTCATCCATGGAAAATTCCTTGTGTTAGAAGAGCCTGCCCAAGAGGTGTATTCGGCGCTGAACGCTGGCTGATCGGACGGTCGATAAGCGCCCGATTATTGCATAAAGTCGACGGCTGCCGGAAGCAACCGGCGCAGCGGTTTCGACAATTCCATAGTGGAATTCTCAATAGGCTAAGATCAGATCGAGCGCAACGGCCAGGGCGCGAGCGACTGCCTGTCGCCGGATCGCTTCGCGGTCGCCGGTAAAGCACTGCGTTTCGCTAGTCGGATTTTTGTTTCTAATCGCCCAGGCGAGGCAAACGGTGCCGACCGGCTTCTGCGGCGTGCCGCCGTCCGGGCCAGCGATGCCGCTAACGGCAAGCGCCAAGTCCGCCCGGCTATGGGCAAGCGCGCCTCGCGCCATCTCGATTACGGTTTGCTCGGACACTGCGCCGCACTGGTCGAGCGTTCGCAGATCGACCGCGAGCATTTCGTGTTTCGCCGCCTTGCTGTAAGTGATGAAGCCGCGCTCGAACCATTGCGAGCTTCCGGCAACGGCGGTAATTGCCTGCGAGACCCAACCGCCGGTGCAGGATTCGGCTGTCGCCAGCATCCATTTTCGGCTGCTCAGGGCTGCGCCCAGCCGTCGGGCAAGTTCGAAAAGGCGGTCGTCCGTCATGCGGCTCTTCGCACTTTCAGAAAAGCCTGATCAACGCGAGGCAAAGCAGCGTATAGAAAGCAGCGAACAGATCGTCGAACATTACGCCAAAACCGCCCGGCAGCGCGCGCTCGAAATAAGGTATCGGCCACGGCTTCACCACGTCGAATATGCGGAATAGCAGAAATGCCGAGAGCACCCACGCGAAACCCGCGGGCGTAAAAAACAGCACCAGCAAAAATGCGACGATCTCGTCCCAGACCATGGCGCCATGATCAGCCGAACCCAGAGCGCGGCCGGTCGCGCCGCACGCCCACACGCCGGCCGCGAACAGCAATGCGACGAGCAGCAAGAAATCGGCGCCGGTAACTCGATCGTCCAATATCCAATACAGCGGCAGCGCAGCCAGTGTACCGGCGGTTCCCGGCGCGCCTGGAAACAGCCCGACACCAAAACCGCACGCGAGCAAGTGGGCGGCCCGGCGTTTGACGAAACTCCAGGTCACGCACGGCGCGGCTGCCGATACCCTTTCAGGCAAAATGGTCGTAGCCGTGGCTTTCGACATTCATCGCTTTCCCCGTTTCATCGCGCACGATCAATTTGTTGCCCGCTTCGATCTGACCGATACGAGTCAGCGGCAATCCAAGTTCTCCCGCGATTTGCCTGATGCGGGCGTCTTCGCTCAGAGGGGCGGTAAAACACAGTTCGTAATCGTCTCCCCCGGCTATCGATGCTGCACACGCAACCGGGTTAGCAGCGTGACGAGCAAGGAACGCCGACTTCGGGATCGCGGCAAAATCGATAGCCGCGCCGACTTCAGAGCGTTCGAGAATATGTCCGAGGTCGGCGACAAGACCGTCCGAAACATCGATCGCCGACGACGCGACGGCAATCAGCGCCAGGCCCAACGCGACCCGCGGCTGCGGCGTATGCAGTGCCGGCAGACAAGCCTCGATCTCCTTTCTCTCAAGTGAGATGCGATTTTGCAAATGCGCAAGCGCCAGGGCCGCATCGCCGAGCTGTCCGGATACCCAAATCTGATCGCCGACTTTTGCGCCATCGCGGCGCAGCGCGCGCCCGCGGGGGACCTCGCCGATGATTTGCGCGCACAGGTTCGTTGGGCCTTGCGTCGTATCGCCGCCGACCAGATCGACGTCATAGCGGCGGGCAAGCGCCATGAAACCACCCGCAAATTCGGCCAGCCAGCCCTCGTTGATCTCGGGAAGCGCTACTGCAAGCGTCGCCCAGCGCGGCCTTGCACCCATCGCCGCCATGTCCGACAAATTCACCGCAAGGACTTTGTGACCGAGCTGACGCGGATCGGCATCGGCAAAGAAATGTCGACCTGCGACCAGCATGTCGGTCGAGACGGCAAGCGTCATTCCATGAGTCGGCTGCAAAAGCGCCGCGTCGTCGCCGACGCCGAGCACGGTGTGTGAACCACTCTGCGTGAAATAGCGCGCAATGACGTCGAATTCTGAAAGCATGCGAGATTTTACGCCTCCCTCTGGCGTCGCACGAACGCCGCAAGCCAGGTTACCGTCGGCACTTGCCCGCGGGTTTTGTTGTCTATTTTCCGGTTCCATTTCGTTTACCTTCCAGTCATCCCGGTTGCCTCGTTACTTCTGGAGATGGGTCATGCAAGTAAAACAGCTCTCGTTCGAATCCAGCTTCGAAGTCGTTGCTGGCAACAGCCGCGCCGAAGCTGCGGTGATGGTGATTCAGCCGGGGCGCGCGGAAGGCGGTCCGCAAAATCGCCATCGCGGCAGCGATCAATGGCTATACGTGGTCGAGGGCGAAGGAATCGCCACGGTTTCCGGAAAAAAGCAGACGCTCGGCGCCGGCGCGTTGCTACTGATCGAACGCGGCGAGACCCACGAAATTCTCGCAACCGGCGCCGGTCCGCTCAGAACGCTGAACTTTTACGCCCCGCCCGCCTACGGCCAGGATGGCGAAACCTTGCCGGCTGGCGAAAGCTGAAGTGAGCCGGACGAGCCCGCCACAGAGATCACGGAGAAACTCGAAGGGGGCTTTGCTTTGATCTTCTCCGTGAACTCTTTGTCCTCTGCGGCTTGAGAGATTCAAAAGCAAAAGCGGCCACGGAGAACACAGAGAAAAACTCAAGCCTGGCGCTTTGCTTTGATCTTCTCTGTGGACTCTGTGTCCTCTGTGGCTTGAACCTGGGATTTGAAAGCGATGGCTACTGTTCGGCTGCACGCGCGATTTTCGCGAGACGATCCAAAACGCCGTTCACATATTTATAACCGTCGGCGCCGCCGAAGCGTTTGGCGATTTCGATGGCTTCGTTGATCACGACACGGCGCGGAATCTCGAGATGACGCGTCAACTCGAACGTCGCCAGCAGCAAAATCGCGTGCTCGACCGGACTCAGCGCGTTGATCGGACGATCGAGATGCGGCGCCAACGCGGTACGCAGTGCTTCGACCTCGCGGATCGCGCCCCTGATCAGCGCCGAACAGTGCTCGGCATCGGCGCGCGCGAAATCTTCGCGCTCGGCAAGATGGGCAAGGATGCGGTCGGGCGTTTCCGCCGATAGCAGCCACTGATAGATTCCCTGCGCGGCGAATTCGCGGGAGCGCCGCCGGCTGGTTTTGCCGCCGCCGGCGGCTCTGTCACTCTTGTCACTCGCCATCAAGCCGTTCCAGCAACCGCGTCATTTCGATCGCGACTACGGCGGCGTCGGCGCCCTTTTCGCGCGCGCGGTGCAATGCCTGATCGTCGGTATCGGTCGTCAATATGCCGTTGGCGATCGGTAGTCCGCTGTCGAGTTGAACGGCCATCAAGCCGTTCGCCGATTCATTGGCGACAATTTCGAAGTGATAGGTGTCGCCGCGTACGATCGCGCCAAGTGCGATGAGCGCATCGAAATCCCCGCGAGCCGCCAGCTTCTGCAAGGCGAGCGGCACTTCGAGCGCGCCGGGAACCGTAACCAGCATGATGTCGTTTTCGGCGACGCCGCGCTCCTTCAGCGCCGCAAGACTCGCGCCCAGCAAGCCTTCGCTGATCGCGTGATTGAATCGGCTCATGACGATGCCGATGCGCAAGCCTGCGCCGTTCAAATCCTTCTCAATTTCTTTCATAGGTCCCCTATCGGTTGCGTGCCGTCTAACAGGCTATTAAAAAACTACTGGGCTTGCCAGTACTTCGTTGGTCAGGGCCTCAAAACGAAGTTTCAGTGAAGACTAACCTTCAGGGGTATGTATCCCTTGCAGCAAGTAAGCATTAGTCTATAGTTCAGCCATAGGAGACGATTATGGCTAACAAATAGACCTTCAAACAATTCAAAGCTCAGTATCCGAATGATGACGCCTGCCTGGATTCAAATACTCGCTAGGTGTGAACTTGCAACACGTTATTCCCCGGCAGCCGGGAAGCAGGCGGCACGCCACCGATGCCCTGATGCGGCCGATGCCAGTTGTAGTGATGCGTCCAGTGCTC
>JACMKV010000322.1 GCA_014379915.1 Burkholderiales bacterium | reverse complement strand
TATGTCGATACCGGTTTGAACATCGTCCATGTCGACGATGTTGCGATCGGCCATTTGCTCGCCTATGAGCACGGGACGATCGGTGAACGCTATATCCTGGGCGCGGAAAATCTGACGCTGCGGCAGATACTGACCCGCGTCGCCACGATTGCCGGGCAAAAGCCGCCGCGCATCCGCTTGCCGCATAATGCGATTCTGCCGATCGCTTACATGACGGAAGCATGGGCGCGAATCAGTCGGCAGGAGCCGCTGGTAACGGTCGACGGCGTACGGCTGTCGAAGAAGACGATGTTTTTTTCAATCGACAAGGCGCGTCGCGAACTCGGCTACGAACCGCGTCCGGCCGATGAAGCGTTGAGCGATGCCGTAGCGTGGTTTCGGGAGAACGGGTATTGCGGCGTGCGGTGAACAGCGACGATAACCCACCTTCATCCCGGCGCGCGGACAGGCGCGCGGACACGTTAGTGCCGAAGGCACTCGACCGCGGGAAGCACGCCAGGCCACGCCTCCCGCCCGGATCGCTACGCGAACGCCGTCATTCCCTTTTCCCTATCAAGTTTCCTCCTCGCGGGAATGACGCCCTGTTTACGTGCTGCCGCGCCGCTCTTCATTCGCGGTTTCAGTACGACCGCTCGGCCGGAAGCTATCCCAGATCAGCAAAACCGCACCGACAGTAATGGCAGAATCGGCGACATTGAATGCCGGCCACGAGTATTCGGCGAGGTGAAAATGCAGGAAGTCGATGACGGCGCCGAGCCGGAAGCGATCGATGACATTACCGATTGCGCCGCCAAGCACCAGACCCAGCGCCAGGTTCATCAGCGTGCTGCCGGCGTTCCGGTACAGCATGTAAAGTATCCAGATCGATGCGAGCAAGGCGACCGCGATGAAAAATTCGCGCTGCCAACCCGATGCGTTCCTCAGGAACGAGAACGCCGCGCCGGAGTTATAGGTCAGAACGAGATCGAAAAACGGCGTAATAATCACACGATCGCTGTAGGTCAGCGATCGTGTGATAACGAGTTTCGACCATTGGTCGAGCACGATCACCATCGCCGCGAGGCCGAGCCACGGCAGCAGTTTACGCATGACTGCGCGCCTCCCCGATACCGAACAGATTGGCGACGCAGCGACCGCAGATTTGCGCATGCGCGGCATCGGCGCCGACGTCTGCCCGGTAATGCCAGCAGCGCTCGCATTTCGGATGGATGCTGGCGGCCACTGCGATGCCGATTCCCGGAATGCTGGTTTCGATGGCGCCGCCAGACTCTGGTGACGCAAGTTCGGTTGCGATGACGTCGCCCGCTGCTACGGTAGCGGCCGACGTGATGAATACGAAGCGCAGATCATTGCCAAACGATGTCAGGAATTCGCTTTCGTCGCCATCCGCATGCAACACGACCTCGCCGCCCAGCGATGATCCGATTCGGCCTGCGACACGCAGCGCCTCGAGCTGCTTTTGCACATCCGAACGCAGCATGCGCAATTTGCTCCAGCGAACACGCAAGCGATCGGCGTCAGCAGCGGAAGGCTGCGGCAACTCGTACCAGGTCGACAGGAATACGCTGCTGTCGGCATCGCGATTCAACACCTGCCATGCCTCTTCGGCCGTGAAACTCAAAATCGGCGCCAGCAGGCGGACCAGAGATTGGGCGATATGGTGCAAGGCGTTTTGCGCCGACCGGCGCGCGGCAGAATCGGCGCCGGCCGTATACAGACGGTCTTTCAGAATATCCAGATAAAAGCCGCCGAGATCCTCGGAGCAAAACTGCTGCAGCTTCTGCGCGACCTGGTGGAATTCATAGCGGCCGTAGTGTCCGCCGGACTTCGCTGCGCCAGCATCGACACTGGCAGCGTCGGCGCTGCCGGCAAGCTCGGCCTGCAAATCAGCTGTCATGACGAGCGCATAGCGGTCGATGTCCAGCCATTGCTCACGCGGCGGCGCATCTCGCGCCGCGTCGAAATCGGAAACGTTGGCGAGCAGAAAGCGCAGTGTGTTGCGGATGCGCCGGTAACTTTCGACGACTCGCTTCAGAATTTCGTCCGAGATCGACAATTCTGCCGAGTAATCGGTCGCAGCCACCCACAGCCGCAGAATGTCGGCGCCGAGCGTATCCGAAACCTTTTGCGGCGCGATGACATTGCCGCGTGACTTGCTCATTTTGTGGCCGTTGCCGTCGACGACGAAACCGTGCGTCAGCAGGGCCTCGTACGGTGCGCGTCCATTGATTGCACAACTGGTCAAAAGCGACGATTGAAACCAGCCGCGATGCTGATCCGAGCCTTCGAGATACAGGTCGGCCGGATATCGCAGATCGTCGCGCTGACGCAGCACCGTCGCGTGCGTCGTGCCGGAATCGAACCAGACATCGAGCGTATCTTTTAAGTTTTCGTAGCGGGCGGCATCGATTTCAGGAAAGTCTTCCGCCCTCATCCCGAACCATGCCTCTACTCCTTCGCCCTCCACGCGTGCTGCAACCGCTTCGAGCAGCGCCAACGATTTGGGATGCGGCTCGCCGGTAATCTTGTCGACAAAAAATGGTATCGGAACACCCCAACTGCGCTGACGCGACACGCACCAATCCGGACGGTTGGCAATCATCGCCTCGAGCCGGGCCCGTCCCCAATCGGGGAAAAATTCGGTATGCGCGATGGCATTCCGCGCAGTTTCGCGCAGCGTCTCCGTCACCCGTTCGGGCACCGCAGGATAGACTCCTGTCTCTTTTCCGGAGGGAGAGAAGTTCACAATCTCCCTCTCCCCCCGGGAGAGGGCCGGGGTGAGGGCCTCCCTCTCCCCTTGGGAAACGGCTGGGGCGAGGGGCGCTTGATCCATCATGATGAACCACTGCCGCGTCGCCCGAAAAATGATCGACGTTTTGTGCCGCCAGCAATGCGGGTAGCTGTGCACGAGCTTTTTATGCGCGAACAACGTTTGGTGTTGTTGCAGAAGCTCGATAATCTTCGCATCGACCGTGCGTACGTTTTCCCCTGCCAGCTCGGGCGGATCGGTGAAAGGTGCGAATTCACCCTTGCCGTCCACGTATTCGAGCGGAGCAAGCTCATACTTGAGGCCAATCTCGTAATCATCGACGCCGTGCGCCGGTGCGGTATGAACGAGCCCGGTTCCGGCTTCCAGCGTAACGTGCTCGCCAACAATGATCGGAACATGGCGGGCGCCGTGCAACGGATGTTCGAGCTCGATGTTCTCCAGATCCGAACCCTTGCAACTTCCCAAGATCGCCTCGGCGCTCAAGCCGTACCTGCCGAGACAAGCGGCGCGTAGCTCGGCGGCGAGTATAAGGAGACCGCGCGCGGTCTGTACCAGGTCATAGTCTAGCGCGACATTTACGGACACGGCCTGGTTTGCCGGAAGCGTCCACGGCGTCGTCGTCCAGATTACCGCATAGACTTTTTGATCCGGCAACGACGCGAGTTTGAAGCGGTCGACGAGATCGAAATTACGCACAACGCGGAAACCGACATCGATCGCAGAGGACGTTTTATCTTCGTATTCGACCTCCGCCTCAGCCAGCGCCGAACGACAGTCTAGGCACCAGTTGACCGGCTTCAGGCGTTTTTTCAAAAGATCCTGCTGGAATATTTTTCCGAGCGCGCGAATGATGCCGGCCTCGGTTTTGGAATCCATCGTCAGATAAGGATGATCCCAATCACCGAACACGCCAAGGCGGATAAAATCGGCCTTCTGGCGCTCGACTTGTGTCGCGGCGAACTCGCGGCACAGCTTGCGGAATTGGTCGGCCGGAATGTTTTTGCCGTACGTCTTTTCGACCTGGAGTTCGATCGGCAGACCGTGGCAATCCCAGCCCGGCACGTACGGCGCATCGTAGCCAGACAGCGTCCGGCTTTTTACGATGATGTCCTTGAGGATTTTGTTGACCGCGTGGCCGATGTGAATGTCGCCATTCGCATACGGCGGGCCATCGTGCAGGATGAACTTTGGCCGGCCGGCGGAAACTTCGCGTATCCGTTGATACAGCTTTTGCTTGCGCCATTGCTCGAGCATGGCCGGCTCGCGGCGAGCAAGATCGCCTCGCATCGGAAACGGCGTGTCGGGGAGGTTCAGGGTTTTTTTATAATCGGCCATGCGTATCGTTACTGAGATTATGTGGATGCCGCCCTGCCGTCAGGCGAGCGCGTGCGAAAACCACGCCTGGGCATTTTTCACGTCGAGCCCGATTTGCTGCGTCAACGCATCGAGATCGGCAAACTTTTCCTCGTCACGCAGCTTGTGCAGGAAATGCACGGTGAGGCGCTTGCCGTAGAGATCGCCGTACAGATCGCCGCCGTACAGATCGTTGTGGCGGAACAGGTGGACTTCAAGCAACGGCGCGGCACCCGCCTTGACGGTGGGCCGCACGCCGAGACTGGCGACGCCGGGACAGCGTTCCCTGCCGATTCCCTCGACCTCGACGGCGAAGATGCCGGAGAGCGCGGGCTTGTTGCGTTTCAGCTCGATATTCGCCGTCGGATAGCCGATCCGGGCGCCGAGCTTGTCGCCATGCACGACGCGGCCGCTGATGCTGTAATGCCTGCCGAGCAGCGCAGAGGCGTGGGCCAGCTTGCCGTCCGCCAATGCCTGCCGAATGGCGCTGCTCGATACGCGCAGGCCATCGACCAGGATCGACGGCATGGACGCGACCTCGAACCCGCGCCGGACGGCGGCTGCCTGAAGTTGTGCGATATCGCCGCCGCGACGCGCACCGAACCGGAAATCTTCGCCGACCAGCAGCCACTTCGTCGCCATCCGCACCAGCACATCGGAGATGAAATCTTCCGCGCTCAGTTGCGCAAGGCTGCGATCGAAGCGGCAGATATACACGCGCTGCACACCGCAGCGGGACAGCAGGGCAATCTTTTCGCGCAGACTGGTCAGGCGCGCGGGCGCATCGTTAGGCGAGAAATATTCGCGCGGATGCGGCTCGAAAGTCA
This sequence comes from Burkholderiales bacterium, assembly GCA_014379915.1. Lineage (GTDB taxonomy): Bacteria > Pseudomonadota > Gammaproteobacteria > Burkholderiales > JACMKV01 > JACMKV01. Next base: position 5,458 of record JACMKV010000322.1, on the reverse strand, counting down.
TCGCGCAGGATGTGATTCCGCGCGCGTCCGCCGTCTGTTTCAGGCGCGCCAGAATAGCCTGATGGCCGAGATGAACACCGTCGAAATTGCCGATGGTCAGCGCGATGGCGCTGGCGGCGCCGACGGGAATCCCGCGAACGATTTGCATACGGAAATATCGAATTTTACTTGGTTACTTCCGAAATAATCCAGCGATGTGCAAGCGATTGCAGGCGGCCGGAACTTCGCGGCGAGCCGGTAACGAATTGGAACAACCTATGATGAAAAATGCGCTCGGAACGATCGGAACCGCGCTTTTGGCCGTACCTGGACCGCTGTTTTCACCCGCGCTGTGTTGTCTTTCGCCCATGCTGCGGAAGCGTGATCGCGCTTTCAAGAAAGCGATGAGGATGTGGGCAACTTCTCGTTAGCGAGCGGCCTGACGCGTTCCGCGAGCCCGCGAATATACGCCGCGAATTCTTCGTCCTCGCCGCGCAGAAGCGCAGGCAGGCGGACCGCAAAGTCGTCTCGCTGGCACCATTCCAGCATGTAGTCCTCCCACGAATTCCAGCGCCGCTTCCTGGCCGGGGACATGTCCGAGGCATAAGCGACCAGATAGGCGCGCTCGAATACTGATATCAGCATGTCGAATACAAACAGCATGCGTTCCTCCTGCTCGACAGTAAGATCAGGTGTCGGCGTGTTGGAGCGCAGGTGCAAATCAGTATTGGTCAATACCACTTTGAGGAATTCATTGTAGGCATTGGCGAGCAGCTGATACTCCTCTTCTTCCTCGTTGTCCCGCTCGCGCCGCTGCTGGTAGACGAAAATCGTGATCGCGAACGGCAGGCCGATTACGGTGACGATATAGCTCGCGAGTTCCCAGTATTCGAGGGCAGTCATGGCGCGAAACAACGGAAATAAAAGGCTGACTTCGGATTTTAGTACGCGCGGCAACGCAAGATTGAAGCGATGGCTACTTCTTGTTAACAGGCTGTTGAAAAACTACTGCGCTTGCCGATACTTCGTTGCTCAGGGCCTCAAAATGCTCATGTATTCCTATACATTCCGCTTTTTCGGCCCTTCGCGCCTCGTCTTGGCTGCGCTCGCTACGTTTTTCAACAGCCTGTCAGGTATTGGCGATGCGCGCGAACCAGGCTGCGCAAGAAAATGCGCAATGCAGTAGCAGACGATCAGCCATACCACGCCTTCCATGACGCCGCCCAGCACATCGCTCAGATGATGCACACCGAGATAAACGCGGCTCAGGCAGGTTATCAGAATCATCAGCGCGGCTGCCATCGCTACCGCGCCCTGCGCTGTAGCTCTGCGCAAGCTACTGATGCAGACAACGGCGAGGCTGCCGTAAAGCATGGTGGCCGCCATCGCATGACCGCTCGGGAAACTGTAGGTTTCGAGCACGAGCACGGGATTCTCGAACAGCGGACGGGCGCGCTGGAACAGCTGTTTCAGTCCTGCGTTCAGCAGCAAGCCGCCATAGACCGCGATGGACAGAAAAATCGCGCGATGACGTTGCCGCCGTTGCAGCAATATCCCGATCGCGATTGCAGCGACGACGCTGACAAAAGCGATACTGCCGAGATGCGTTACGGCCAGCATCAGGCTTGTAAGCTGCGGATACGCGCGATAGTCGATTGCCGTCGCGAACTCGGCTTCGATCGCACTCAGCGGACCACTGTAAATCGTGTCGAACGCGATCGCCGTAAAGCTGGCGAACGCGACCAGCGCAACTAATATGAGAGGAATTTGCCGGTTCAAGCGAAGCAGGAGAAAGCTGAAGCGACGCTGAAGATGCGTGCCTTATCGACACCCGATGCTTGGGCAGCACGCATTCTTTTTGGAGCCTCCGATTAAGTGCCGTTCGCCCTGGGCGTGTCGAAGGACAATCGCACCACTAATTGATCGAGTGAGGTCCCCCCATTCATGGTTCGACAAGCTCACCACGAACGGAAGATCAGATACTCCTTAGGCCGGACTGGCGTGACGAAGTGCGTTGTTTCGACGATGCCCTGGCCCATCGTCCAGTGAAAGCAAACCTGCGAATTTTTGTCAGCCGCCTTAGACTCTACGGCCTGAGAACATCGCCAATGCTTGTGCGGTTTCTTCTCCAGCAGCTGTTACGGCTTCTGCCATGCGCAGCCGGGTTCCGTATACCTCGCCGATACAGACCAATGCCGGTCCGCTGATCTGCCAGTCACCGATGTCGCGCAAACCTTCGAGGGTAGTCAGAATTCGCCGCGCGTTGGCGAGGGAGGCGTTTTCCACGATAGCGACCGGCGTGCGCGCATGCATTCCTGCAGCCTGCAGCGCTTCGCTTATTTGCGCACCCTGCCCGGCCGCCATGTAGAGCACGGCGGTATCCGCCGCGCAAACACCGGCCGCCCAATCGCTCGCCTCTTGATCGGATCCGACGCGGGGCGTCGCAAAAACGACGCTGCGCGCAACACCGCGTTCGGTCAGCGACACGCCAAGTTCGGCATGCGCGGCCAGCGCCGAGGTCACGCCGGGTACAATTTCGTATTCGACACTGGCGTGCTCAAGTGCCGCGATTTCTTCCCGCGCGCGGCCGAACAGCATCGGGTCGCCGCCTTTCAGCCGCACGACAATCGCATATTTGCTTGCCGCTTCGACCAGTTGACGATTGATGAAACGCTGATCGGTCGAAACTCTTCCGCAGCGTTTGCCGACCGCGACTTTGGTCGCATTCCCGGCCAGCGCGAGCATGTCGGCGTGCACCAGCGCATCGTAAAAAACGACATCGGCCTGCTCAAGCAGGCGGGCGCCACGCAAGGTGATCAAATCCGCCGCGCCGGGGCCCGCACCTATCAGATAAACCTTGCCCATCACTGAATCATTCCGGCAGCGACGGTGTTGTTGCTGGCCTCGTCGATCACGATGAAGCCGCCGGTGGCGCGATTACGTTTGTAGCTGTCGCAAACCAGCGGTTGTTGCACCTTGATCGAAACCCGGCCGATGTCGTTCATGCCGAGCGCTTTAGCCGGCCCGTTCGACAAGGTGTGAATGTCGACGCGGTAGTCGAGCCGGCTCACCATCGCGCGCACGCTTTTGGTCGTGTGCTTGATCAGGTAACGGCGCGATAAATCGAGCGGCTGCTCGCCCAGCCAGCACAGCATCGCATCGAACTCCTTCTGCGCGCGCGGCACATCACTGGTCTTGACCAGCATGTCGCCGCGCGAGATATCGATGTGATCGGCTATCGTCAGGGTGACCGACCGCGGCGCGTCGGCACGTTCGAGCTTGCCGTCAAACGTGACGATCTCCTTGATCCGCGAACGCTGGCCGGAAGGCAGCACCGTCACCTCGTCGCCGACCTGGATCTCACCCGATTCGATACGCCCCATATAGCCGCGAAAATCCGGCAAGCTCGCACTGTTCGGTTTGCAGACGAGCTGCACCGGAAAGCGAAAATCCTCGGTGTTGATGTCGTCGGTGATTTCGGTCGTCTCGAGCATTTCGAGCAGCGTTTCGCCGCGATACCACGGCATGCGATCATTGCGCGCGACGACCATGTCGCCCTGCAACGCAGAAATCGGAATGTAGCTGATGTTCGGCAAAGCCAGCCCCATCGCGAAATATTCGAACTCGTCGCGCACGAACTGGAACACCGCCTCCGAATATTCAACGAGATCCATCTTGTTGACCGCGACGATCAAGTGCGGAATGCCGACCAGGCTGGCGAGATAGGCGTGGCGCCGCGACTGGCTGAGCACGCCCTTGCGGGCATCGATCAGCACGATCGCCAGATTAGCGGTCGACGCGCCGGTCACCATATTGCGCGTGTACTGCTCATGGCCCGGCGTATCGGCGATGATGAACTTGCGCTTCGGCGTCGCGAAATAACGATACGCGACGTCGATCGTGATGCCCTGTTCGCGTTCAGCCTGCAGGCCATCGGTCAGCAGCGACAAATCGATGCCGCTCATGCCGCGCCGGCGTGTGCTGGTTTCGATCGACAACAGTTGATCCTCGAATATCGATTTCGAATCGTAGAGCAACCGGCCTATCAGCGTGCTCTTGCCGTCATCGACGCTGCCGCACGTAATGAAGCGCAGCAATTCGGAATTTTCGAAGGTGATGTTTTCTATCGCTGACATATATGCAATTACCTCGTGTAAAAGAGGCATAGATTAAACTTTGAATACCGCAATCCCCTGCCCCCGTTTTTGAAAGGGGTTTGCGCCTCGCGAACGGGGAAAATGCTTCGTGGCACGACAGCATTCGCCCCTTTGCAAAAAGGGGGTTAGGGGGTATGAGTGCGCCCTTTGAAAAAAAAAGGGGGTCTAGCGGGATTTCAGTGGACAGCCGCATTAGAAATATCCTTCCTTCTTGCGCAGCTCCATCGATGCTTCCGACGTCTGGTCGTCCATGCGCGTCGCGCCGCGCTCGGTGATCCGCGAGGCGGCGGTTTCGGTGATGATGTCGCTCAAGGTAGTCGCCGCCGACTCGACCGGGCAGGTGCAAGTCATGTCGCCGACCGTGCGGAAGCGCACCTGCAAATTCCTGACCGCCTCGCCTTCCTGCGGCTGCACCAGATTTGATACCGGCAACCAGCCGTTGCCGCGCTTGATCACTTCGCGCCGGTGCGCGAAATAAATCATCGGAATTTCGAGTTGCTCGCGCGCGATGTATTCCCAGATGTCGAGCTCGGTCCAGTTGCTGATTGGAAACACGCGGATGTTTTCGCCCGCGTTCACGCGCGTGTTGTACAAATCCCACAGCTCCGGGCGCTGATTTTTCGGATCCCATTGTCCGAATTCGTCGCGGAACGAAAAAATGCGTTCTTTGGCCCGCGACTTTTCCTCGTCTCGGCGCGCACCGCCGATGCAGGCGTCGAGCTGCAATTCGGCGATCGCATCGAGCAGGGTCACCGACTGGAACGCGTTGCGGCTTTGCGTTTCGGACTTCACGCTAATCCTGCCTTTCGCAATCGAATCGTCCAGGCTGCGCACGATCAGGCGCTCTTTGAGCTGCGCCGCGCGGCGGTCGCGAAATTCGATTACCTCGGAAAAGTTGTGACCGGTATCGATATGCAGCAACGGAAACGGAAAGCCGCCGGGACGGAATGCTTTTTCAGCAAGCCGCAGCAGCACGATCGAATCCTTGCCGCCGGAAAACAGCAATGCCGGATTCTTACATTCGGCGGCGACCTCGCGCAGGATATGGATCGACTCCGATTCGAGCGCATCGAGATGGCTCACCGGTTGGTGCTTAACTGTTCGCCGCCGATGCGCCTCGTGTTCGCGCGGCGGCGGCGCGGATGCAATCTCTTGCGTACGTTGCGGCAAATCCAGTGTCTCCATCGCTTTCACCTTATATTGTTCAATCCAGGTTCGGTCGTTCAATAGCGTCAGTCGTTCAATTCGGGGTCGGCTTTCGGATGCAGGCCGCATTCCTTGCCTGGCGCATCTTCCCACCACCAGCGGCCGGCGCGGATGTC
>JACMKV010000321.1 GCA_014379915.1 Burkholderiales bacterium | reverse complement strand
CGCGCGCTGACTTCCTTCAACCAGAACCTTCACGGTGCCGTCGGGCAGCTTCAGCATCTGCAGGATGTTCGCGACACTGCCGATGCGATACAGATCATCCGCCGACGGATCATCCTTGGCGGCCGATTTCTGCGCGACCAGTAATATGCTTTTGCCGGATTCCATCGCGATCTCAAGTGCTCTGATCGATTTCGGCCTGCCGACGAATAGCGGAATGACCATATGCGGGAATACAACGACGTCGCGCAACGGCAACAGCGGCAATGCCGTCTCGGCAGTTAAAACGGGATCATCTGGATAAGCCATGTCTCTGTCCTGAACAAAAATCGGAGGAAAAGGAAATCGTGCTGCCAACACTGGCGTCGGGGGCCTATTGAACATCCCGACGCGCCTCGACGGACGGAAAAACGGCGCGCTACCGGCTATTTCGAGCCGGCAAGCTTTTGTTTATCGGCATAGATCAGGAGAGGCTGGGCGTCGCCGCTGATCGCGCCTTCATCGATGACAACTTTGGTTACGTTTTCCAGGGATGGCAGATTGAACATGGTCTCGAGTAGCGCCTGTTCAAGTATCGACCGCAGGCCGCGCGCACCGGTTTTCCGCGCCAGCGCTTTTTTAGCAACTGCATTCAGGGCCGCGTCGCGCAATTCAAGCTCCACGCCTTCCATGCCGAACATTTTCTGATATTGCTTCATCAAGGCATTCTTCGGCTCAGTCAAAATTTTGATGAGCGCAACTTCATCGAGTTCGCCGAGCGTGGCAACCACGGGAAGACGACCGACAAATTCCGGGATCAAACCGTACTTGATCAAATCCTCAGGCTCGACCCCGCGCAAGACGAGACCTATATCTTTGCGATTGTCGCGGCTTTTGACTTCCGCGCCAAAGCCGATGCCGCCTTTTTCGGAACGATCGCGAATAACCTTATCGAGACCGTCGAATGCGCCGCCGCAGATAAACAGGATATTCGTCGTATCAACCTGCACGAATTCCTGATTCGGATGTTTGCGCCCGCCTTGCGGCGGCACCGACGCGATCGTGCCTTCGATCAGCTTCAACAGCGCCTGCTGCACGCCCTCGCCCGACACGTCGCGCGTGATCGACGGGTTGTCGGACTTGCGTGAAATCTTGTCGATTTCGTCGATATAGACGATGCCCCGCTGCGCCTTTTCGACATCGTAGTCGCATTTCTGCAGCAGCTTCTGGATGATGTTCTCGACGTCCTCCCCAACATAGCCAGCTTCGGTCAAGGTCGTCGCATCAGCCATTACGAACGGCACATTCAGCATGCGCGCCAAGGTCTGCGCGAGCAGCGTTTTGCCCGAACCGGTCGGGCCTACCAGCAGGATATTACTTTTAGCGAGCTCAATATCGTCGCTTTTTGACGCGTTTTTAAGCCGCTTGTAATGGTTGTAGACCGCGACCGAAAGAATCTTCTTCGCCTGCTCCTGACCGATCACATACTGGTCAAGAATCTCGCAGATTTCGTGCGGCACCGGTAAATCCGATTTCGCGCCCTTGACGCCGCTCTCACCCTGCGTTTCTTCGCGGATGATGTCATTGCAAAGCTCTATGCATTCGTCGCATATGAAAACCGAAGGGCCAGCGATAAGCTTGCGCACTTCGTGCTGACTTTTGCCGCAGAACGAGCAGTAAAGCAGCTTTTCGCCGCCAATTTTATCTGCCATGAGAAGTTGTCCGCATTTTCAGCTTGATCTGGCTTTTAAGACACTAGGGTCCAACTTCGGTTCGGCTCGATAATACCTTGTCGACCAACCCGTATTTAACTGCATCCTCGGCGCCAAAAAACATGTCGCGGTCAGTGTCTCTATCAATCGTTTTAAGATCCTGGCCCGTGTGCTTGGCCAAAATGCCGTTGAGGCGCGCGCGCAGATAAAGGATTTCCTTAGCGTGTATTTCGATATCCGACGCCTGCCCCTGAAACCCGCCCATCGGCTGATGAATGAGCACTCTGGAATTAGGTAAACAATACCGTTTGCCTTTTTCGCCTGCTGCGAGCAAAAACGAGCCCATGCTGGCCGCGATGCCAACGCAAAGCGTGCTGACGTTCGGCTTGATGTACTGCATGGTGTCGTAGATACCAAGACCGGCCGACACCGAGCCGCCCGGCGAATTGATGTAGAAAAAAATGTCCTTGTCCGGATTTTCCGATTCCAGAAACAACAACTGGGCAACGATCAGATTGCCCGACATGTCGTTAACCGGCCCGACCAGAAACACGACGCGTTCCTTCAGCAATCGCGAGTAAATGTCGTAGGCGCGTTCGCCGCGCCCGCTTTGCTCGATTACCATCGGAACCAGGCCCAAGCCTTGCGCCTCTTGCCACTGCCCGTGCTGCTGCCAACGGTTATGCATTACGCTGCCCCTCGTAGTTCGTCCCGGTCCGACGCCTGTTTTGCTGATTGATGCCCCATCAGTTCGTCGAAATCAATCAGCTCGTCGCCGACTTTTGCACGTTTAAGCACCCACGCGACGACATTATTTTCGAGCACCATCGATTCGATTTCGCGCAGGCGCTCGGTCGATTGATAATACCATTTGACCACTTGCTCCGGGTCTTCGAAGCTGCGCGCGTGCTCGTTGACCGCCGCCCGCATTTGCGCCGGCTGCGGCTGCAAATCCTTACTCTTGACGACCTCAGCAAGAATTAAGCCGAGCATTACGCGACGGCGCGCAGGCTCATTAAATGAAGGTAACGCTTCGGGAGGCAAATCGGCTGCCTTGATACCGCGCGTCTGCAAGTCGCGAATTGCATTTTCCTTCAGGCGCTGCGCATCGATCTCGACCATTATCCTGGGCGGCGAAAACGATGTCGCATCGAGCAAGGCCTGCATGACCTGATCCTTTACCCTGGCCTGGATCCGGCGCCCGGCTTCGCGCTCGAGGTTGGTCTTGATTTCGGTGCGCATTTTATCGAGGTCACCATCGGCAATGCCCAGGCTTTTTGCAAATTCTGCATCGATATCCGGTAATTTCGGCGCGGCGACTTGCTTCAGCGTCACCTTAAAGCTCGCTTTTTTGCCGGCGACCTCCCTGCCATGATAGTCGGCAGGAAAATCAAGATCGAATGTCTTCGACTCACCGGCCTGCATTCCGCTGACATTCTGCTCGAACACCGGCAACAGGCGTCCTTCACCGAGCACGACGTTGAAATCCTTGCCTTGCCCGCCTTCAAATTCGGCGCCTTCTATGGCGCCGTGGTAATCGATAGTGACTTGATCGCCGGGTTCGGCGGCACGCTGCAAGGGTTCGAAATGCATGCGCTGCTTGCGCAAAATCGCGATCGTCTTGTCTATTTCGGCTTCGCCTATCGTCAACTGCGGTCGCGTGATTGCAGCGTTGGTGAGATCGCCGACCTCGATATCGGGATAAATTTCGAAAGTTGCGCTGTATTCGAAATCCTGCGCGCCGTCTGCGAGAGGCTTGGCCTCGAACTTCGGCGGTCCGGCAACACGCAGTTTTTGCTCGGCTATGGCGTCGCCGAAAGTCCGCTGCAGCTTGTCGCCCAACACTTCCTGGCGAACCTGCCCACCGTATTGCCGAGCGATGATCTTATATGGCACCTTGCCCGGGCGAAAACCGTGCAGCCGCACCGTCCGCACCATGTTCTTCAGCCGGTTTTCGACCTCGGTGTCGATCTCTTGCAGCGGTACGGCCACGTTCAGCCGCCGCTCGAGGTTGCCCATGTTCTCTAAGCTGACTTGCATCTGTTCAAATCCTCAAGAACGTTTTGATAAGCATGATTACTTCAAGGAAACTGCAACGGATGATCCCGGCAGGCCGAAATCGTCCTGTAGGAAAAGCGCCTGATCCGGATGTGAGGCTCACCTTGGTGCGAAAGGGGGGACTCGAACCCCCACACCTTTCGGCGCTGGAACCTAAATCCAGTGCGTCTACCAATTCCGCCACTTTCGCATCGATACTCGGACTAGGATTTTCGGGCGCAGCGCAGCCGAGTTAACGACCGCGGCCAAACCCCGCTTCTCAAACCCTATTGCAGCTCTGCTGTCTGGCCGCTTCCCTCAGCGGAAAATACCATAAAAACCGGGATTATGGCCAATAAAGTAACGTCGCGCATGAATCTGCCGGACAGCGAAAACGGAGCCTTGGAACGCTGGAGAAATGCAGTCCGAAATGAAGGCTAAAGCATGCAACGCCGCAGCAAGCAGCGCAACGCTGCCGCCACTCCGGGACGGGCAGCCGCGACCGAACAATGCGTGCCCTGTTAGAATGAGAACGCTACCGCACTGCTGCACGGGGATGATGGGTGACGCCGGAAGAATATTGCCAGAGCAAGTCCTCTCCTCCCGGATCGTCCCTGTATTACAGCTTTCTGTTCCTGCCGCCTGACAAACGACAGGCGGTTATCGCGCTCTTCGCGCTCCGCGACGAACTTGACGAGGTAGCCGACGGCGACCCTGCCGTCGCCTCGATCCGACTGGCGTGGTGGCAGACGGAAATCCATGCGATGTTCGCTGACCGGGCTCAACACCCGGTCGGTCGCCTGCTTGCCCCGGCGATCAAGCGTTATCAATTGTTAGAAACCGGGTTCGACGACATGCTGCTGGGCGCCGAATCCGATGTCGCGAAAACGCGGTTTGCCGATTACAGCGCCTTGCGCGATTACTGCAAACTCGCCGGCGGCGCTCCAGCCGGCCTCTCCGCGGCGGTATTCGGCTATAGCGATCCATCGACTTTGCATGCCGTTGTGGAACTCGGCGCATCGTTGCAGCTCGCCGAAATTATAGTCGCGACCGGACGCGACGTCGGACGCGGTCGGCTCTATTTGCCTACAACCGAGCTGCGCGAATTCGATATCCGCGTCGGCGACATTTTTCACCGCAACAATAGCGACAACTTCAAACGCTTGATGGAATTCCAGCTGACGCGAGCAAGCGCGGCGCTCAAGCAGGCAGTCGCGCAAATTCCGGCCATCGACCGCAAAGCGCAGCGGCCTATTCTGATTCGCGCCGCACTGGCGGCCGCGCTGCTCACCGAAACCGCGGCCGATCCCGGGGCCGTGTTGCGCCAGCGCATCGCCCTGACACCGCTGCGTAAACTCTGGATCGCCTGGAAAACGCGAAGTTGAAAAACATGCGCGCCTTCCTGGCGGGCCCTGCTGCTGCCTCGGCATGAGCACCAGCCCGGTCCCGGCGTTAGCGGACTACACGCCGCGGCACGATCTCTTGCGCGATCGGGTAATTCTGGTGACTGGCGCGGGCCAGGGCATCGGCCGCGTTGCATCGCTGACTTTTGCCAAACACGGCGCACAGCTCATTCTGCATGGCCGCAAAGCGCCGAAGCTCGAGAAGGTCTACGACGAGATCATTGCTACCGGCGCGCCCGAGCCTGCGATTTTGCCGCTTGACCTGGAAAAATCCGGCGATGCCGAATTCAAATCGCTCGCGGAAACCATCTATGCAGAATTCGGTCGCCTCGACGGCCTGTTGCACAATGCCGCACACTTCACCCATCTGCGTCCGCTGGCGAATGAAACGCTGGGAGACTGGTTGCGCTTGCTGCGGGTCAATCTCGCGGCGCCTTTTGCCCTGACGCGTGCCTGCCTGCCGTTGCTCAAACGCGCTGCCGATGCGAGCGTGATCCTGACGTCCGCAAGCCATGGCGCCAAGCCAGCGGCATATGGCGGCGGCTTTGCCGTATCGAAAAACGCATTGCACGCGCTCTTGGCGATTCAAGCACAAGAATGGGAATTGCTGCCGAACCTGCGAATCAACGCGCTAGTACCCGGCCCGGTTCGCTCGCCGCAGCGGGCAAGAACCCACCCTGGCGAAGCGCAAAGCGCCCTGCCCGCGCCTGAACAACTTATGCGTTGCTATCTTTATTTGATGGGCCCGGACAGCCGCGGCGTAAGCGGAAAAAACATCTCGTGCAGCAGCGTAACTTGATCGGCATGGCGCCACGCGCTTCGAAATGTTTCGGTTCAGGTTTCGAGCAGCGCGCGCAAGGTTTCGGGCAACGGCATGGATTTGCCGGCTTTGTGATCAACCCATACTATGGTTGCTTCACCATCGGCGTAGCGCAGAGCTGCGTCACTAGCTGCGTGAATTTCGTGGTAGATGGAAAACTGCTGCGACCAGGGCTGCCGCAACGCACGCTGATCTCGATCTCTGCCGGATAAACGATAGCCCGGGTGAAATTACAACTGGCGCTGACGATCACCGGACCTCGACCCGCGGTCAGCACGACGCCCAATGAATCGAACCAGGAAATTCGCGCCTGCTCCATGTAACGGAAATAGACGATGTTGTTGACGTGTCCCAGCGCGTCCATATCGCCCCAGCGCACCCGGGTTTTTTCGACCCATACCAAGTGTCTTTCCGGCGTCATTTCAGTTTGCAATGCAAACTTTTCCTCGCTAGCTTGACAGTACTATCGTACTAAACCGAGCTTAACATGGCGTCTTCACCCGATGCGAAGCGACAATCGGGAGTCTGCTTGACCGCTGCAGAACATCAATTGGGTCACGCCCGAAGGCGGCGGCCGAATTACCCAAACCTGTAATCGATCATGCGCTGGAGAAAATGAGAACCGTCGTCTCTTCGCTCTACCCCGAAGCCCGCGAGCACCTACCGCTGCGCGGCCTCTATCTCGCGCATCACAACGAACGCCAAGGCGAGCGCGGCCGGCCTTTCATTTACGCGAGTTTCGTCAGCAGCCTCGACGGCCGCATCGCGCTCGGCAGCGGCGATGACAGCCATGTGCCCCCGGCGCTGAACAACTTGAACGACTGGCGCCTATTGCAGGAACTGCAGGCGCAGGCCGATTGCTTTTTGACCGGCGCCGGCTATCTGCGCAGCATCGCTACCGGTAAGTTGCCTGATATTCTGCAAGTCGGAGTGCAGCCCGAAAGCCGCGACCTGGGCGAGTGGCGCGCGAACGCCGCGTTGACCGGTCAGCCGGCGATCGTGATTCCGACCGTCAGCCTCGATATCGAACTACCGGCGTCATTGCGCGAACGCGAGCAGGCCGTGCACATCGTCACTACAACGGATGCCGATCGTGATCGCATTGGAGCTTTCCAGCACGACGGCATCAAGGTCCACGTTCGCGGCAGCGGACGACACGTCGATGGCAACGCGCTCGCCGCGCTGCTCGGCGAACTCGGCTATCGCAGCGTCTATTGCCTCGCAGGGCCGCAGATGCTGAGCACGCT
>JACMKV010000320.1 GCA_014379915.1 Burkholderiales bacterium | reverse complement strand
TTTTTCGGCCCGCAGCGCCTCGTGCGCCCGCGAAGCGCGGAGCAGGGACCCCTCTGGGGATGCGACCGCGAAGCGGGATGCCAAGCGCCGGATGAATGCGGTCGCTATGCGCGCCTTCGGGGTCGCATCCACGCCTGCCGGCGTGGAATCCTGCTCTTCCCGCAGGCCGCGCGCTGCGCCCGCTACGTTTTTCAACAGCCTCTTTAAGCACGGCATGATCCCCGGTGAAATGAAAATCGCGCACGGCGAAATCGAACTCAACGCCGGGCGCCGAACCATCATCTTGCGAGTCGCCAACAGCGGCGACCGGCCGATACAGGTCGGTTCGCATTACCATTTTTTCGAGACCAACGCGGCCTTGCGTTTCGATCGTGCGGCCGCGTATGGATTTCGCCTGAACGTCGCAGCCGGCACCGCGGTGCGTTTCGAGCCCGGACAGACGCGCACGGTCGAGCTCGTCGCTCTCGCCGGGGACCGCAAGGTGTATGGCTTTACCGGCAAGGTGATGGGAGCGCTGAAATAAAATATCGAGCATGACAATATCGAGACAGACCTACGCCGAAATGTTCGGGCCGACGACCGGCGACCGTGTTCGCCTCGCCGATACCGATCTCTGGATCACGGTCGAAAATGATTTCGCCACCTACGGCGAGGAAGTGAAATTCGGCGGCGGCAAAGTAATCCGCGACGGCATGGGGCAAAGCCAGCGCGCGCACAAAGAGGTCGCCGATACCGTCATCACCAACGCGTTGATCGTCGACCACAGCGGCATCTTCAAAGCCGACATCGGCATCAAGAACGGCCGCATCGCCGCGCTCGGCAAGGCCGGCAACCCCGACATTCAACCGAATGTCACCATCGTCATCGGCGCGGCCACCGAAATCATCGCTGGCGAAGGCATGATCGCGACTGCCGGCGGCATCGACTCGCACATCCATTTCATCTGCCCGCAGCAGATCGAAGAAGCGTTGATGTCCGGCATCACGACCATGCTCGGCGGCGGCACTGGTCCCGCGACCGGAACCAATGCGACCACCTGCACGCCGGGCCCATGGCATATCCATCGCATGCTGCAGGCCGCGGACGCCTTCCCGATGAACCTCGGCTTTCTCGGCAAGGGCAATGCGAGCCTGCCCGAACCCCTGCGCGAACAAATCCACGCGGGCGCGATCGGGCTCAAGCTGCACGAAGATTGGGGCACGACACCGGCCGCCATCGACAACTGCCTCGCGGTCGCCGACGAGATGGACGTGCAGGTCGCGATCCATACCGACACGCTGAACGAATCGGGTTTCGTCGAGACCACGATCGCGGCGTTCAAGGGCCGCACCATCCATACTTACCACACCGAAGGCGCCGGCGGCGGCCATGCGCCCGACATCATCAAGGTCTGCGCGGAAGCGAACGTGCTGCCGTCGTCGACCAATCCGACGCGGCCGTACACGGTGAATACGATAGACGAGCATCTCGATATGCTGATGGTCTGCCATCATCTCGACGCCAGCATCGCCGAGGACGTGGCGTTCGCCGAATCGCGCATTCGCCGCGAGACCATCGCCGCCGAAGACATCCTGCACGACCTCGGCGCCTTCAGCATGCTGTCGAGCGATTCGCAGGCGATGGGGCGGGTCGGCGAAACCATCATCCGCACCTGGCAGACCGCGCACAAAATGAAATCGCAGCGCGGCGCGTTGCCGGGCGACACCGCCGACAGCGACAACTTTCGCGTCAAGCGCTATATCGCCAAATACACGATCAATCCGGCGATCGCGCACGGCATCGCGCACGAAGTCGGCTCGCTTGAACCCGGCAAGTTCGCTGACATCGTGCTGTGGAAGCCGGCGTTTTTTGGCGTCAAGCCGGCGCTGATTCTGAAAGGCGGCATGATCGCGGCGGCAGCGATGGGCGACCCGAACGCGTCGATTCCGACGCCGCAGCCCGTGCATTACCGCCACATGTTCGGCGCTTATGGCGGCGCGCTGAAGACTTCGCTGACCTTTGTTTCGCGAGCCGCGCTCGGTAATCCCGCAATGCACGAGCTGGCGCTTGCCAAGCCGCTGGTCGCTGTCAAAAATACGCGCAATATCGGCAAAGCCGATATGGTGCACAACGACTATACGCCGCGCATCGAAGTCGATGCCGAGACTTATCAGGTCAAGGCCGATGGCGAGCTTTTGATTTGCGAACCAGCGTCAGTGCTGCCGATGGCGCAGCGATATTTTTTGTTTTGAAACTGCTTACTCATTAAATCAGCTGCAAGTGCGTCGAGGATCTTCTCGGGCGCAATATCCTGGTAGCGCGGCGCAGTCATTTTGTCTTTTGCCGGCAGATTCACCCAGAGCTGGAATCCCCACATGAGGCCGTTTTCCTGCTCGGGCATCTCCGAATGCACGATTCCGCGCCCGGCGGTCATCCATTGCACGCTGCCGGGTTTGAGCAAGCCCACGTTGCCGTGATTGTCGCCGTGACGCATGCGTCCGGCCAGCATGTAGGTCACCGTTTCGAACCCGCGATGCGGATGATCGGGAAATCCCGCGGCATAGTCGTTCGCGTCGTCCGAGCGGAATTCGTCGAGCAGCAGGACTGGTCGAGTTCCGGCAAGGCATGCGTGCCGATCACCCGAGTGAGCTTCACCCCCGCGCCGTCGCTCGCCGCCTGTCCGCGTATGACTTTGACGACGGGTCTCACTTTCAGGTCAACATTGTTTCTCATGGCAATCTCCTTTTCATAATGCCGCTAGAATACGAGTTGGACAACGCGACTGGAATGCGGGGTTCCTGGAACTTCGTGTTCGTTATTGCCGAACATGCATTACACCTTCGATAACATCGCGACCTTCGTGCAGGTGGTGGAAAGCGGGGGTATGAGCGTCGCAGCGCTAAGGCTGAATCTGGCGAAGTCGGTCGTGAGCAAGCGCATCGCGGACCTGGAAACGGAGCTCGGGATGGAATTGCTGCATCGCTCGACTCGCGGAATCACGGCCACCGACAAGGGAATCGCGTTTCACAAGCGGGCGCGGGAGATCATGCGCGAGCTCGATTCCGCCGCGGACGAAATCACTGATCGCGGCGGCGATCTTTGCGGGCAGATTCAAATCACTGCGCCGATGAGTTTTGGCACCATGGTTCTGGGGCCGATCCTGTTTCCTTTCCTGGGCCGCCATCCCCGGCTCGAAGTTGCGCTCAACTTCGACGACCGGCACGTCGACATTCTGAACGAAGGCTATGACCTTGCTAATGGAACGCTCGGTTAACGAGGCGGCCGCAGGTTCACCGGCCCCGACTTCAGGAAGCCCGGCATTTGCGCCCTTCCGCAACCCCGCGTTCGCCGTGCTTTGGGGCGCAACGGTCGTCTCCAACGTTGGCACTTGGATGAACGACGTAGCGGCGGGCTGGCTGATGACGACGCTGGCCTCGTCGCCGCTGCTCGTGGCTTTGGTTCAAACTGCCACCACCTTGCCTATTTTCCTCTTTGCCTTACCCGCGGGCGCGTTGGCGGACATCGTCGATCGACGCAAACTGCTCATTGCGGCACAGGTGTCGCTCGCGATCATCATCGTGCTACTCGGACTGCTGGTGCTGTTCGAACTAATGACGCCGCCGCTTCTCCTGCTGTTCATCTTCCTCGCTGGCAGCGGCGCCGCGCTCACGGTTCCGGCCTGGCAGGCTATCGTGCCGCGGCTGGTGCCCAGGCAAGATCTCCAAGCCGCCATCGCGCTTAACAGCGTCGGGATCAACATCAGCCGGGCGATCGGGCCCGCGGTCGGCGGATTTATCATCGCTGCCTTTGGCATCGCTTGGCCGTTCTTGCTGAACGCGCTGAGCTTTCTAGGCATCATCGCAGCTCTGATTTGGTGGCGCCAGCAGCCATCGGTAGGCAGACATCTGCCTGCGGAGCGCTTTGTCAGCGCGATTCGTGCCGGTCTGCGTTATGTCCGCCACAGCGCGTCGCTGCGCGCGACGCTCATGCGCGCGGTTGCCTTCTTCGTGTTCGCCAGCGCGTATTGGGCGTTGTTGCCGCTGATTGTGCGCGAGGTCCTGGCCGGCGGCCCGCAGCTCTACGGCATTCTTCTTGGTTGCATTGGCGCGGGCGCCGTGGGTGGCGCGTTTCTGCTGCCGCGGCTTAGGGCCGCGCTAGGCGCGGACCGCCTGGTGGCGCTCGGCACGATAGGCACGGCACTAGTCCTGCTGATCTTCGCACTGGTGCCGGATCAACGGATCGCTGCGGCGGCAAGCCTGCTGGCTGGAATTTCCTGGATCGCGGTTTTATCCAGTCTCAACGTCTCCGCCCAGTTGTCCTTGCCCGACTGGGTGCGCGCCCGCGGGCTTGCGGTGTTCGTTACGGTGTTTTTTGGCGCGATGAGCGGCGGCAGTCTCTTGTGGGGGCAAACCGCGAGTCTGCTCGGTATTCCTGCAACGCTCGCAATCGCGGCGAGCGGTGCGGTGCTCACGATTCCATTGACATGGCGATGGAAATTGCAGCTTGGCGCACAGATGGATCTCAGCCCTTCCATGCACTGGCCGGCGCCGGCGGTCGCAGGAGAGATCGCTGATGACCGTGGCCCCGTTATAGTGACAGTCGAATACCGCATTGATCCTGCCGAACGCAAGGCGTTTCTCGCGGCGATGGCTGACCTGAGCGCCGTGCGGCGCCGCGATGGTGCTTTTGCGTGGGGCATGTTTGAGGATGCGGCGAACCCTGCGAGGTACATCGAGCACTTCATGGTCGAGTCGTGGCTCGAGCACTTGCGCCAACACGAACGCGTCACCCATGCCGACCGGGTTCTGCAAGAACACGTCCGCCGGTTTCACCGAGGTGATAAGCCGCCCGAGATTACGCACCTGCTCGCTGCTCATCCCGATGATGTGATGCTGCTGTCATCCTCGCATCCTGAACCATAGTGGGATCGGCCAGGCAGGCCGTGCAATATCGATTACCTCGTGCAGGCGCTTGCCGACCCGCCTTTGGAACGCGAGGTCGCTCAACGGTCGCAATAGCGTTCCCAAAACGCGATTTTCGCCAAAACCGCATTCCAAGAATTTTTCGAGTCTTGACGAACTGCGTTCTAAAAATCGAAACGCCGTGTTCCTAAGATCCTCGGTTCTCA
This sequence comes from Burkholderiales bacterium, assembly GCA_014379915.1. Lineage (GTDB taxonomy): Bacteria > Pseudomonadota > Gammaproteobacteria > Burkholderiales > JACMKV01 > JACMKV01. Next base: position 326 of record JACMKV010000320.1, on the reverse strand, counting down.
AATCGAACGAAGAAGCCTACGCTTCAATCGTACCGCCTCAACGACGGACAAATGGAGCGCGTGCTACTGTCGGCACAGCGCCAGATGGTGGCCGCTCGATTCAAATTCTGATTTAGCGTCTTTGCTTGCGCATATCTTCATTCTCTCGCGGCCGACGAAGCTGGGTAACGCTACGCCGCCACGCGGGGGTATATGGAATCGATCGGTGTGCCGGCCCTGCTGTTGCCGCTGGTCATCGCACTGGAAATCGGTGGCGGCGTGCCGCTTGTCATCGGCTGGATGACACGCTGGTCGGCGTTGGCGCTGGCTGGTTTCTGCGTTGCGGC
>JACMKV010000319.1 GCA_014379915.1 Burkholderiales bacterium | reverse complement strand
GGCTGATGCAGCTATCACTGCGGAAAACGGAATAAAAAACGGAACGTCAGCAAGCAATCTCGATAAATCGTTGATTTAAGCAATGCTAAGACTGCCGCGGCTATGGCTCGCAAATGACCTTATCAAGCGTCGTCAGTAACCATTCTAGGTGGGCCACCGCGCGCTTTGCAAGCACCGTCCCTGCGATCGCGCATCCCGCTTGGCATCGCAGGCGCTGGTAGTGCCTCAGTTAAACCGTCGGCATTGAGGCACTACCCAGGCGCCAGCAATTGTAGCTCTGAGTAAGTTTTACGACTGGAGTCTTATTGCGCCGCTCGCGGCCTTGTCGGGGGCGATATCGCGACGCTGGTTCGTTGATCCCGCGCGCAGCGAATTGATTACGACGACGACACTGGAGCCCGCCATCAGCGCCGCTGCGATCACCGGCTGCAACAAACCGGAGACTGCAAGCGACAGCGCAATAGCGTTATAGCCGAACGCCCACGCAAGATTCTTGTACATTGTGTTGCGCGCACGTCGCGCCAGCGCGATCAGCCAGGGCAGCTCGCGCAAGCTGCCGGCGGGTAGCGTGATGTCGGCAGTTTCGCGCGCGAAATCAGTCGCGTTGCCGACGGCGATGCCTATCGTTGCGGCGGCGAGCACCGGGCCATCATTGACGCCGTCGCCCACCATGGCAACCGCGCCGTGCAGCTGTGCGAATTCGCGCAGGACTGCGACCTTGCCTTCCGGAGATAGCATTGCGTGATGATTTTTGATACCTACCGCGCGAGCGATACGCGCTGCCGGCGCTTCAGCGTCGCCACTCAACATCGTAGTGGCGAAGCCGAGTTCATGCAGCGCCGAAACCGTTGCGCCGGCATCGGATAGCGCCTCGTCGGCCAGACACAATAGGCCGCGTACAGCGCCATCCCAGCCGACGTAAACGAGGGTCGCGTCGCTCTTTTTCGCGCGGGCGGCCAGCGTATCTGGAATGCGCCAGCCGAGCGCCTGCATCAAGGCGGCCGAACCCATGGCGGCTTTTTCGGCGATCATGCCACGCCCTGCTTGAGCCGTGATTCCGGCCAGCGGCACGACAGAATAATTCCGTTCGCGCGCCTCGGCTTCGATGCTCAGCGAAAGCGGATGCTTGGAGCCCGCCGCAAGCCCTGCAGCATACTGAAACAACTCCGCTTCGCTGGCCTGAACGGTCAGCCCTTCCTCGATGCGTAAAGCGCCGCTGGTCAGCGTTCCAGTTTTATCGAACGCGAATGCGCGAACCCGCGCCAACTTTTCGAGCACGCCGCCGCCACGAACCAAAATGCCTTTCTGGGCGGCTTCACCCAAACCGAGCGCGCATGCCAAAGGCGCGGCGAGTCCGAGCGCGCACGGACAGGCGACGACCAATACCGCCAGTCCGGCCATCAAAGCGTCATCGAACGGCGCGCGCGCACTCCAATACCAGAGGGTGCCCAGCGCGAGCAGCAACACCGCAGGCACGAACCACGCGGCCGCGCGATCGATGAGTTCGCCGAGCAAGCTTTTGCGGCTTAAGGCAGCGCGCACCGCGTGGCTGATTTGCACCCAACGCGTGTCGCTGCCGGCGACGCTTGCGCGTACCAGCAGTGCGCCATCGCCGTTGATGCTGCCGGCATAAACCATCGCTCCCGGCTGTTTGCTTATCAAGTCCGGCTGGCCGGTCAGTACCGCTTCATCGCATCGTGTAACACCGTCGATCACCAAACCATCGACCGGCACGCGCTCGCCGGCACGCACGCGCACGATTGTGCCCGGCAATATTTTGGATACCGGACATTCGGTTTCAGAATCATCGGCGATCACGCGCGCGCTCGCGCGCTCTGCCGCCAGCATCGGCGCGAGGCTGCGCGCAGTCCGCACGCGCGCCAACGCTTCGAGGTAACGTCCGAGCGTGAACAGCACGAGCACCATGGTCGCAGTATCGAAGTAAACCGCATCGCCGCCCTGAACGACTTGCAGCGCCGAATAGCTGTAAGCGGCGAAGCTGCCGATCACGACCAGCGTATCGGCTGAAACCCGGCCGGCGCGCGCGGCTTGCATGGCGCCGCGCAGAAACGGCGCGCCGAGTATGACGACCAGCGGCGTCGCCAGCGCCCACAGAATGAAATGAACGATGCGCACGATCCAGCCATCGGCCGGCCCGAAGGTGTTCGAATACAGCAGCAGGCTGAACAGCATGATGAACATCGCGAGGAATGCGCCGACGCCGATACGGATCAGCAACCATGCGGCTTCCGGTTCGTCGCGCTCGCCGTGGCTGACCTGGTAGGCGAGACAACAACCGTAACAGCAAAACAGCAACGTTTCGCCGTTGACTTCGCGCTCCTGCCCGTTGAGGCTTACCGGCAACAGACAATGACTGCACGCGCTCACGGTTAATGCATGTGAGCGCTGAACGGCAATAGCCCGCGCGCGAGCGTGATGATGCCGAGCAGTACGATGAATGCGCCGGCGACGCGCACGCCGTGTTGCCGCCAGTCCGCGCGCGGCAATGCGGCGACATGGACGCCAGCAAGGGCTCCTCCTTTAAGTCCACTGGCTGGAAACGCGAATTGGGCGGGTTTAGCGCGAGCGCTGCGCAGCCAGACGCCGCCGCCGCCCATGGCGAGCATCGCCGGAAACGTGCCGAGACCGAAGGTGAGCATGATCGCAGCGCCGCTATCAGGGCCGCCGCTCGCCGCCGCCTGCGCTGCGAACGCGTACACCAGCGGACACGGCAGGAAGCCGTTCAAGACACCGAACGCGAGCGGCGCCAGACTGCTCGGCGAATTCAATAGATCGCGCAAAGCGTTCGCCAGCCATCGACCGCCAGCAGCGGACAGGACACGCGTTTTGAACAAGCCGAGAAATTGCAGTCCGATGAACACCATCAACGCGCCTGAAACCAGTGCTAGCAGGCGCTGCGCGGCGCTCGCAACCGTAGCGCTGCCATCGTGCGCGACCAGCGTCGCGCCCGCGAAGCCGACGACAGCGCCGAGAAAAACATAGGTGGTGACGCGGCCCGTGTTGTAAATCAAATGACGGCGCGCGGTCGCCACCGCTCCACGCGGGTCGGGCTTCATCGCACAGACGAAGCCGCCGCACATGCCGACGCAATGCATGCTGCCGGCGATGCCAGCGAGGAAGATCAAAGCGTAGCTTGTGAGCAGTTCCATCAGACAGTTTTCCCTTCCCTTGATGGGAGGGGAGTTCGGGGAAAGGCGATGGCCGATTTAGCACCCT
>JACMKV010000318.1 GCA_014379915.1 Burkholderiales bacterium | reverse complement strand
GTGCTTGTGCACCTGGCTCGGTTTCGAATCGTTCGCCCATGTGTTACCTCCGACATCGATTTAAGTGGTTTTTAGTAGCTTACGCTGCTCCACCCAATGCCAGCTCTTCCGCTACTAAAAGAACTACGAAGTTATGAACTCAGAGTTTCTGATTAACGTTAGAGAGGAGCGGAATTCCGCGGCTACATTATCTGAAGCCATATGTCGGAAGATGGATTCGGAATTGTTTTCAGTACAGGGAATCAGAGCCCAAGATCAGACAGGCCCGGGTGATCGTCCGGGCGCGGGCCTAGCGACCACTTGTACTTGCGATCCGCTTCCTTGATGGGCAGATCGTTGATGCTGGCAATTCGCCTTCGCATCAGCCCGTGCTCGTCGAATTCCCAGTTCTCGTTGCCATAGGATCGAAACCAGTTTCCGGCATCGTCGTGCCACTCGTAAGCAAAGCGCACCGCGATGCGGTTGCCCTCAAAAGTCCACAGCTCCTTGATCAATCGGTAGTCGAGCTCCTTTACCCATTTCCGTTGCAGAAATTGTGTAATTGCATCCCGCCCGGAAAGGAACTCAGCGCGGTTGCGCCACGTGCTGTCGGTGGTATAGGCGAGTGACACCCGCTCGGGATTGCGCGTATTCCAGGCATTCTCGGCCATACGCACTTTTTGCGTCGCTGTTTCTCGCGTAAACGGCGGAAGGGGTGGCCGAGCGTCTTCACTGGTTGGCATTTCATCCTCCTTTGGCAGTGTTCGATAATTCTTCAGCCAGACGCGGGTCGAGAAGCGCAAGTTTCTCCTGCGCTTTAGCGACACCGTCCTTTTCTCCGGTGGCGATGTAGGAGAGCCCGAGGCCATACCACGCATTGGCGTTGTCGGCATTCAGCTTGACGGCGTGCTGGTAAGCATCGATCGCCGCCGGGTGTTCGCGCGCGTCGAGGTGCGCTTTGCCAAGCGCCAGCCAGGCGCCGATATTCTGAGGCTCGGCCTTGGTCCAGCGCTGCGCAAGCGCTGCAAGCTTCTGCCACTGGTTGTCGACTTCAAGCGCCACTGCCTTCAGAAAGCAGGGCTGTCGCGAGCCCTCCCAAAAGGCATTGCCCTCCATGGAATCATTCTTCGCCGAGGGCCGGTCTATCTCCTTTTTTATCCACGCAACCGGGCCGCGAATGATGCTCGCTAACACTTCATGGGGGTATTCGAGTTCGTGATAGACATCGACCATGAAGGCCAAATCGACGGTCGAAGCAGGCAGCTTTACGTCATCGACTCCCCCGAGGATAGGTTCGATATTGCCAAACCCGGGCTGCTTCGAAACATCGGTAAGAAACCTGACCATCTCTGGTTGCACATCGACCGCGTAGACTCGACCCGCAGGGGCCACGAGCGGGGCGATTTGCCGCGCGTGATACCCGGTACCCGCGCCGATGTCCGCGACCACCATCCCCGGCTTCAAGCCAAGCTCGGCAATCAGTACATCGCTGCGTTCTTCCCGCTCCCGCTCGCGGCGTTCGAGCCATGCAGCGCCCTGCCAGCCCGTGACAGGGGCGATCTCGCGCCCCATGTAAGTTTTGGCTATGCCGTCGTTCGCACACGACCAACCTCCCCATGCTAAAAGAAATGGTAGAGCGACTGAGGCAAGAACTCGGGTCAAGCGAAAATAAAGCATGTTTTGCGTATTACCTGTCGGGTCCTAAACGCTGTCTCCTAACGCTCCGAAATGCTTCCAAGCACTATCAGTTTATCGCCATCCAATCGCAGCACAACGATCTCGCCCGACTGCGGGAAAACACCAGTAAGGGCAGTGATATTGCCTTGGTGAGTGACAAGCATGAGCGACGGCCCTTTGGCATGTTCGTTGATGAGCTTCCGCACTGCTGCGCTTCGAGCCGCTTCCTGATTGTTGTCCCGGAAGAAAGAATTCAACCCCGGAAAGGGTCTAACCTCCCCGATATCGAGCAGTCTTGCTGTCTCAAGGCAACGGCACCACAAGCTTGAAAAAAGGACGACGTTTTTAATTCCGCGCTCGCGGAACCGCGCTCCAATTGCGCGCGCCTGCTGTCGACCGGCCTCGGACAGGTTACGCTGTGTTGCGCAATCATCGATACGAAAGTTGTTCGGATCGCCGGTGCCTGGCGCCAGAGCGTGCCGCATCAGTGCTACATGACCTCCGCTTTCGAGCGCTGCCCAAAGCGCAGCGTCGGCGTCAAACGCCCCGGCTGATGAAAACGCAAGTAGTAAGGCAAGAGTTAAGCTCGCACGGACAACCAGGAAGTGAAACGTTTTCAAGGGGCGCAGCGAGCTCGCCAACCGTAGCCGATATGCAAAACATCTACAATCGCTTGTACAAACACTCACTCATGCGACGTCCCTCGCAGGGTGCGAATAGAGGTGTTCCAGACGGCAAGGCCCAAGTAGACAGCATGAGCCCGCTTTCATTTCCTATTCTTTCCTATTTCTTCTTGAGAGCGCTCCCCTTGTGAGTAGCCTGCGCGTGGCTGTTGTCGCTTTCAACCAAAAACTCCGGGTTCTCGTTCGACGCAGCAACATGATGGCCCTTGATGTCGGCCGGTCCGGTTATTTTCTTTTTAACCGTTCCTGAGGTTTTGCCTTGCGTTGTATTCCACTTTACTTTATCGCCTTTCTTGATTGCATCGGTCACGGTCGCTCTCCTAAAATGTCGAGTAGCCAAAATGCATGTCGCGCGTTTTACAATCTATCCTAAAAATTACTCCGACTTGCTGACCTACCGATATTACCCAGAAAAAGTTGATGTGATCATAATCATACCCAAATTGTAGAAGACCAATAACCGCGTGGATCGGGAAACCAAACTCGCCATCCTCGCTGATGCTGCCAAATACGATGCATCGTGTGCGAGCAGCGGCGGCGTCAAGCGTTCGTCGAAGGATGGCAAGGGCATCGGCTCGACCGACGGCAACGGCATCTGCCATAGCTACGCGCCCGACGGGCGCTGTATCTCGTTGCTGAAAATCCTGCTGACCAATTTTTTGCCTGTACGAATGCAGCTATTGCGTGAACCGCGCATCGAGCAATGTCCCGCGCGCGCGATTCACCGTCGATGAAGTGGTCAATCTCACGCTCGATTTCTACCGGCGCAATTACATCGAGGGATTGTTTTTAAGCTCGGGCATCATTCAGAATCTCGATTACACGATGGAGCAGTTGATCGCCGTCGCGCGTACGTTGCGCGAGGAGCATGATTTCCGCGGCTATATTCACCTCAAGACAATACCCGACGCCTCGCCTGAGCTGATTGCCGAAGCCGGGCGTTATGCCGATCGCATCAGCATTAACGTCGAGCTGCCGACGCAAATCGCACTCGACCGGTTGGCGCCCGAGAAGAAGCTGCAGACGATCAAAATCTCGATGGGCCGCATCCGCGAAAAGATCGACGAGACGCGCGCCGAACTTAAGGAAAAGCATAAGCCGCCGCCATTTGCCCCAGCCGGGCAAAGCACGCAGATGATCATCGGCGCCGATAATTCATCCGACAAAACCATATTGAAAACGTCGACGACGCTTTATTCGTCGTATCAATTGCGGCGCGTCTACTATTCGGCGTTCAGCCCGATTCCCGATGCTTCGGCAGCGCTGCCGCTGCGGGCGCCGCCGCTGATGCGCGAACACCGCTTGTATCAGGCTGACTGGCTGCTGCGCTTTTACCAGTTCAGCGTCGACGAAATTTTTGCGGGCCCCGATGCGCGCGCCGACGGTAACGAGGCTCAAGAGCAACTCGATCTCGATATCGATCCGAAGCTGGCGTGGGCGCTGCGCCACCGCGAAGCTTTTCCAATCAACCTGAATAGTGCGCCGCTCGAACAATTGCTGCGTATCCCGGGCCTCGGTGCGCGCACCGCGAAAAAGCTCGTAGCCGTGCGGCGCTGGCGGCGCATACGGCTTGAAGATTTGACGCGGCTGCGCGTGCCGGTCAAAAAAGCGCTGCCGTTCATCATCACCGTCGATTACCGGCCGCCGCTCTTGGAGGCCCACTCGACACAATTGCGCGAGCGTCTTGCAATGCCCGCGCAGCTCGATCTGTTCCAACCGTGATCGCAGTTTCGGTCTCCGGCTTCGCCGAATGGCGTTCGTCGGCGCGGGCGCTGTTGACACAGCGGCGTGATCCGGCGGACATCGTTTGGGAAGATGCGCGGGCGCGCCAGCAAACGCTGGTTGAATCCGCTGCATCGACTGATTTCTCCGAAGCAGCCGATGGCGCCGGGAATCACTCATCGCACGGCGAGACGGCGCACGCGACAGCGGCGGCGACAAAATCGGCCATAGTCGTTCCCAAAGCCTTCGTACAACTCGCTGAAGTCATTGCGAGCCATCGGGACCCACAGCGCTGGGCGCGGTTGTACCGTGTGCTTTGGCGTGTGAGCCACGGCGAAAAACATCTCCTCGAACTGGCGACCGATGAGGACATCAGCGCACTCGCCGCGATGGAAAAGGCGGTGCGCCGCGATTGCCACAAAATGAAAGCGTTCGTGCGCTTTCGGGAAACGAAAGCTGACGATGACGAGCCGTGGTTCGTCGCATGGTTCGAGCCTGAGCATTACATCGTCGAGCGCACTGCACGGTTTTTCGCCGAGCGCTTTTCCAGCATGCGCTGGAGCATTTTGACGCCGCACGCGTGCGCCCATTGGGATACCGCCGCGTTGACTTTCACGGCCGGCATCGACAGGCCGCGCGACGAACTACACGAACCGGTGGAGACGATCTGGCGCACGTATTACGCCAGCATTTTCAATCCGGCGCGGCTCAAGATCGCGGCCATGCAAAAGGAAATGCCGAAGAAATACTGGCGCAATCTGCCGGAAGCCGAGCTGATCACGGGCTTGATCAAGGCTGTTCCGCAGCGAGTCAACGCAATGCTGGAAGCGCCGCCCACCGCGCCTCGAAAACGTTTGCGCTCGCGTGCGCTTCCCGACTTGGAGCGCGAACCGATTGTGGCCGAAGTAGCGCAAGCGACTTTGCCGCAACTACGCGCAGCTGCAGCCTCGTGCCAGGCTTGTCCGCTCTGGGAGAGCGCTACGCAAACCGTATTCGGCGAAGGCAAGCTCGATGCCGAAATCATGCGGTCGGCGAACAACCCGGCGATGAAGAGGACATCAAAGGTAGAACGTTGTCGGCCCGGCTGGGCGCTTGCTCGATCGTGCTTTACAGGAAGCCGGGATCGATCGCGGCCAGCTTTACCTGACCAACGCGGTCAAGCATTTCAAGTGGACGCCGGGCAACGATTTCGCGGCACGCGCCGCCTGCATAAAACGCCGGCGCAGCGCGAGATCGATGCTTGCCGCCGCTGGCTGGAATCCGAAATCGCAGCGCTGAAGCCGAGTGTCATCGTGTGCCTTGGCGTAACGGCGGCGAACGCCGTGCTTGGGCGAAGCGTCAAAATCGGCGCGGAGGCGCGGGCGATTTGTCGCGGGCAAGCTTGCTGATTTCGTCCTGATTACCGCGCATCCGTCTTCAATTCTGCGGACACCGGAAGTCGAACGCGCAAACGCTTATCGCTTGTTGGTCGATGATTTGAGGCTGTTGCGTGAGCTTCCGAAGACCGCCGATGGAAGTAGCGAGGCGGCTGATTTTAACGGTAAATGCCCGACGCAGTAAACGTTAGGAACGGCGAATGCGAAGTCAAATTGCAAGTTGCGGTCGCAGAAGGTCGCGGTGTTTGCGCACGGCTCACCCCCACCAAAATCCTCCCCCGTCAAGGGGGAGGGAGTTTTCGATTTGGGCGCTGTAGCGACGCTCGGTGTTGAAGACTACGTCAAAGTGCGGTCGCTGCCTCCAGCGCTGCTCTAATCGCTGCCGCGCGGTGCCTGATTGCTTTCATTTCGTCGGCGGTCTTTCTGCCCAGGTTCCGAATCTGAAAAACCATCCGCGCGTTATTCTCAAAGCGCGCATGGTGGCGATCCAGAAATTCCCAATACAAAATCGTGAACGGACAGGCGTCGTCGCCGACTGACTTTTTCGGATCGTAGCGACAACTGCCGCAGAAATTGCTCATGCGGTCGATGTAAGCGCCGCTCGCGCAATACGGCTTGGTGCCAACGATGCCGCCATCAGCATGTTGACTCATGCCGAGCGCATTCGGCAGCGACACCCAATCGGTTGCATCGAGATACATCGCCATAGCCAATCGTGGAACTTGCGTGGATCGACGCCGTACAGCAACGCGAACAGGCCGACCACCATCAGCCGATGAATGTGGTGCGCGTAGCCGTGATCGAGGATGTGGCGCATGGTTTCACGCAGGCAGTGCATATCGGTTTCGCCATCCCTGTAAAACGCGGGAAGATCGGCGGCGTGGCCGAAGTGATTCATCTCGGCATAGGCGGGCATGCGCAGCCAGTGGATGCCGCGCACGAATTCGCGCCAGCCAAGAAATTGCCGAACCTAACCCTCGACGCTGTTCAGCGGCGCGCGGCCTTGCTCAACGCAGATGCGTATCGCGTGTGCTCAGCGTGGCCGGCTTCTTCCTCCCAAGAGAGCTGGTTCTTCCTCCCCCTTTGGAAAAGGGGGGTCGAGGAGATTTTAGCGGCGGAGAAATCCCCTTCCCCTTTTTCAAAGGGGGTCCGAAGCTTTCCTGCCAAAAGCCCGGATAGTGTTTTCGACTGGAACGATGTTCGTCCGCACCCATCCCGATGCCAATATTTCCCGCGTGTTCGCTGCCCTCGGCGCTGGCGAGCGCAGCGCGCGACAGCGCGCGCAAGCAGGCGCGCATCGCTCCCGACGACAGAACGCGGCGCTTCCTGCTTGCGCAGGCGCGGCAGGAGGCGTTTCACGCATGGGTCTGCGACGGCGCTGTGCGCTGGTTGGCGTACGATGCAGGAGCCAGCGCGAGCGCCGCCGGCGGCTGTGCAGCGCGCGCTGCGTCGTTATGCGGAGCGTATCGAAGCCGATCTCGCGGAACGCGAATTTACGCGCTCGCTGGTCGGCATGCAGGTCGTGTTCGAGGGCTTGCGAGCGGTCGTCCTGCGCAAGCTCGACATCGGTCTCAGCGAACACGGCCAGTGCTTTGCGCCGCTGCGCCTCCTGCTGCTGCGGCAGGAAGACGCGCATCATGAATTCGGCGTGCGCTCGCTGCAGCGCCTGGTCGGCTCGGCCGAGGAGTGCGCCGGATTGCGCACCGCGTTGCGTCGAGTACTGCGGGTTGAGCAACGCGATTCTGCATTCCTGCAGCGAGCTCTTCGGCGATTTCGATGCCGAGATCGCCGAAGACGTCGAGCAGGCGCGCATCGGCGTGCCCGTCTTTCTGGCGCGTCGTCCACGTGATTTCCGTCATCATTCCGACCCACAACGAGAGCCGCGCGCTGCCGGCGTCGCTCGCGCGCTTGTTCCAGCAAAGCGGCGATTTCGAAGTCATCGTCGTCGACGGCGGCAGCAGCGACGACACGCGCCAGCTGGCGGCGCGCGAACCTCGCGTGCGTTTGCTGGTCGCACCTAAAGGGCGCGCGGCGCAAATGAATGCTGGCGTGGCCGTGGCTGCCGGCACATGGTTGCTGTTTTTGCACGCCGATACCCTGCTCCCCGGATTATGCCTTGGCGACGATACTGGCGC
>JACMKV010000317.1 GCA_014379915.1 Burkholderiales bacterium | reverse complement strand
TCGTCGCGTTCGCCGACCTCGGCATGGAAGCGATTTACGAATTCGATGTGCGCGACATGCCGGTGACGGTTGCCGTCGATGCGCGCGGCACCTCGGTTCACCAGACCGGACCGGACGAATGGAGAAGACGAATCGCCATCAAAGCCGCCTAGGAGCAGGACGGTTCAACCAGCGCTGATATACAATCACCGCTGTCGCGGCTTGTTTAGCATCAGTCGCGAAAACATCAGATTCACGTATCAAGCAGCTACGGCGGGCCTCCCCGCATTGCAAGGTAGCCAACCTGGTCAGGTCCGGAAGGAAGCAGCCACAGCTATTTTCTGCAAGTGCCGGGGGTTGGGCTCGCCACCCTTTTTGCTTTATCATGGCAGGGCATTTCCGCCCCGCGCTTGCCATGAAAAAAACATCCCGATCGCTCGCCCTTCTGTGTTGTTTATGCCTGCCTTCGCAGGCCTTCGCTTACGACGGTGTCGCGCTCGAACTCGGCACCGGCGATTCGATCGATATGGTGCGCGCGGCTTACCAGTGGGACTGGAACAAGCAATGGCTGAACGTCGGCAACTGGCATGTCGGCGGTTACTGGGACGCCGCGCTCGGTTACTGGCGCGGTGACGACACGCCGGGCAGCCATCGCAACATCGTCGATATCGGATTGACGCCGGTGTTCCGCTTCCAGCAGACGCAGAAGAGCGGCATATCGCCGTATCTGGAAGCCGCTATCGGCTTCCATCTGCTTTCGCACACCTCGATTTCCGACCAGCAACTCGCCACCGCCTTTCAGTTCGGCGATCATCTCGGCATCGGCATGCGCTTCGGCGAGAAACATCGGTACGATCTTGCCTTCCGTTACCAGCATCTGTCGAACGCCAGCATCAAGCAGCCGAACGACGGCGTCAGCTTCGGTCAGGTACGTTTCGGCTATTGGTTCTAGGCGTCGGAGCAGCGCAACACGCCTTCATTCCTGCCGTACGTTCCGTTGCCGATCTTTCTTCGAATCACCGTTGCCAATGACTAGCACCGTGCTGGCGCGCAAGTGGCGCCCGCGAAATTTTTCCGAATTGGTCGGGCAGGAACACGTGGTTCGCGCGCTGTCCAATGCGCTCGAACAAAAACGCCTGCATCACGCCTATTTGCTGACCGGCACGCGCGGTGTCGGCAAAACCACGCTGGCGCGCATCATGGCCAAAGCGTTGAATTGCGCGACCGGCATCACACCGACGCCGTGTGGGCAGTGCGCGGCTTGCAAGGAAATCGACGCCAGCCGCTTTATCGACCTGATCGAGCTCGACGCCGCTTCGCACACGCAGGTCGATCACATGCGCGAATTGCTGGAAAACGCGCAATACCTGCCGACTGCGGCGCGCTTCAAGGTCTATATCATCGACGAAGTCCATATGCTGTCGAAATCGGCGTTCAACGCGATGTTGAAGACACTGGAAGAGCCACCCGAGCACGTCAAGTTCATTCTCGCGACGACCGAGCCGCAAAAAATCCCGGTGACCGTGTTGTCGCGTTGCCTGCAGTTCAACCTCAAGCAAATTCCGCCTTTGCTGATCCGCGAGCAGATGCAGTCTGTGCTCGCGCAGGAGCAGATCGTGGCCGAAGCACCGGCGCTGCAACTGATCTCACGCGCTGCCCAGGGCAGCATGCGCGATGCCTTGAGCTTGCTCGATCAGGCGATTGCGCACGGCGCAGGCTCGGTGAGCGAAGCCGATGTTCGCGCCATGCTGGGCGCGATCGATCAGACGTATCTGTTCGCAATCCTGCAAGCGGTGGCGGCGGGCGATGGCCCTCTGCTCATCGATCATGCCGATCGTATGCAATGTCGCAGCCTGTCATTTGACGTCGCATTGCAGGATCTCGGTGCGCTGCTGCATCGGATCGCCTTGGCGCAATCCGTGCCGGCAGCGATTGCCGCTGATGAGCCGGAACGCGAGACCATCTTCGAACTCGCCACCGCAATAGCGCGCGAGGACGTGCAATTGCTGTATCAAATCGCGCTCCAAGGACGCGACGATCTGGTGCTTGCGCCCGACGAGTACGCGGGCTTTACGATGACGTTGCTGCGCATGCTGGCTTTCATGCCGGCGGTTGAGGATCAGGCGCTGCAGCGCCTTGCCGCGCCAACGACCGCTGTGCGGACGACAGCGGCAAGACCGGCCAGTGCGCCTCTTTCGCCCGCTCCATCCTTCCGCCGAAGCTCTGAATGGAACGCGGACACGCCCCCGCTCGCTGCACCGAGTCCCGCACCGGCTGCGTTTGCACCGAAAGCGATGGACGAAACAACTGCCGGGCGCGACTCTGTTGTGCCGAGCCCGGGTGAAGGCGGGCAGCGTGAAAACTTGCAACCCGGCGAGTGGGCGCCGACGATCGCCAAGATGAAGTTGAACGGAATGGCGAAAATCCTCGCGCAGAACTGCGAACTGGTCAGCCACGACGGCGCCCGCATGGAATTTCGCGTCGCGCAGGTTAACCGCAGTTACATCGAGAAACCCTATCGAGACAAGCTGAAGGCCGCACTCGAACGTCATTTTGGCAAGACGTTGTGGCTGAATTTCGCGCTTGGCGACCTCGATCAGGGCACGCCTCTGACAATTGAAAAACAGGAGCGCGACGCCGATCAGGCCAAGGCCGAGGCCGCGATCGAAGATGATCCTTTTGTCCGCGAGCTGGTCCAGAATCTGGGCGGCCATGTCGTGAAAGGCAGCATACAATCGTTAAAGAAATCAGGAGAAAACGAATGATGAAAGGTGGATTGGGCGGCCTGATGAAGCAGGCGCAGCAGATGCAGGAAAACATGCAAAAAATGCAGGAGCAACTGGCGACCGTCGAGGTCGAAGGCCAAAGTGGCGCCGGCCTCGTGAAGGTGACGATGACCTGCCGCTACGACGTCAAACGGGTCAGTATCGACGATAGCCTCCTCGCCGACGACAAGGACATGCTCGAGGATTTGGTTGCGGCAGCAGTCAACGATGCCGTGCGCAAGGTCGAAGCGACGACCCAGGAAAAAATGAGCGGATTTACCGCCGGCATGGGTCTGCCGCCGGGAATGAAGCTGCCGTTCTGAGCGATCGGCGAACGGTAACCACCGTTCGCCCAAACAGTGAATACCCCTTCCAGTCTCGAAGAACTGATCGAATCCTTGCGTTGCCTGCCCGGCGTCGGTCCCAAATCGGCGCAGCGCATGGCCTATCATCTGCTGCAGCGCGACCAGCGCGGCGCGACACGGCTCGCAGCCGCGCTGAGCCGCGCGGTCGAACTGATCCGGCATTGCCAGAAGTGCAACAGCTTTACCGAGCACGACGTGTGCGCGTTATGCCGCTCAGTGAAGCGCGACGCAAGCATGCTATGTGTGGTGGAAACGCCAGCGGATCTGTTGATGATGGAGCAGGCGCAGTGCTATCACGGCCTGTATTTCGTCTTGATGGGTCGCCTGTCGCCGCTCGACGGTATCGGTCCGAAAGACATCCATCTCGATCGGCTACTGCAACGCGCGACCGATGGCATCGTAACGGAGACGATACTTGCGACCAATTTTACGGTCGAAGGTGAAGCGACCAGCCACTATATTGCCGAGCTGTTGCGCACGCGCGGCATCAGAACAACGCGTATCGCGCGCGGATTGCCGGTTGGCGGCGAGCTCGAACACGTCGATAGCGGTACACTGGCCCAGGCTGTTATCGAACGCCACGCCGTATAGGTTTGCGTCACTCGCGAGCCGAATCTCGATTGGAGTTTGCTGCATGTCGATGACGAAACCGGTTGCCGAATCTCAGAACCTGCGTAGCCAGAAGCTGCATAAGTTGCTCGCGCAGGCCGGTCTTGGATCGCGGCGCGAGATGGAGACACTGATCGTGGCGGGCCGCGTTTCGGTGAACGGCAAGCCGGCCGGCGTCGGCGAACGCGTAAGCGGTGGCGACGTCGTCCGCGTCGACAAGCGCATCGTCCGCTTCAAGTCCGCGCACCGCCTGCCGCGCGTGCTGCTGTATCACAAGCCTGAAAACGAAATCGTCAGCCGCGACGATCCGGAAGGACGCGCCAGCGTATTCGACAAGCTGCCGCCGATCCGCGGCGCGAAATGGATCGCGATTGGCCGGCTCGATTACAACAGCTGCGGTTTGCTGATGTTCACGACCAGCGGCGAACTGGCTAACCGTTTCATGCACCCTCGCTTTGAGGTCGAGCGCGAGTATGCGGTTCGCATAGTCGGCGAGCTTGCGCCAGAACACTTTCGGCAGCTGCTCGGCGGAGTACAGCTCGAAGACGGCGAAGCGAAATTTGCGTCGTTGTTCGAGCAGGGTGGCGAGGCAACGAATCGCTGGTATCACGTCGTTTTGCAGGAAGGACGCAAGCGTGTCGTGAGGCGCATGTTCGAAGCGCTTGGCTTTACCGTCAGCCGATTGATGCGGGTGCGCTTCGGGCCGGTCGTGCTGCCGCCGCGTTTGAAACGCTGTGCCCTGCGGGAGCTCGAAACGCAGGAGGTTCAGGAGCTGCTGGTATGGGCGGGCATGCGTTCGACGGGTTCGGCAATGGGGCCACAAGCGCGAATAGCGACGCGGCCAGCCGGAACTCCGCCGAAATCGGCGCTGGCCGGTCGGGCGCAACGGCTGATTGCAAAGCCGGCACGCGGTCGTCCGCAAGCAGCGCGGCGTCCGCGTTAACGCCGCGAAGCCGCTACTGTTTTCGCGAACGGTTCATCGCCTGCATCCCTTTCGCTCGATCGATCCTTGAGCATGGGCTCGACTGCACAAGCGGTTTATGATAGTGATTTGACATCGGGGAGACACAATGCCGCCCGCG
>JACMKV010000316.1 GCA_014379915.1 Burkholderiales bacterium | reverse complement strand
CATTCGCCGATGCTGATTTCCTCGCCGTCTTCGAAACGCTTGCCCAGCATCGTATCGTAACCTTTGCCGAGCTTCGCGATGACCTCGTGGGCGCCGGAGTTCTGCGCGGCGGCCATGATGCGCGCGCGGTCGGGCGGCAAATCGATATTGCCGATCCAGATGTTTTCGAGTGCCGACACGTTGTAATGCACGTAATCCTGAAAAACGACACTGATCGCGCGCCGCAGCTCGGTGGTTTCGAACTCCCGCAGATTGATGCCGTCGAGCGTGATCGCGCCGCGCGTCGGATCGTAGAGACGGCACAGCAGCTTGATCAGCGTCGTTTTTCCCGAACCGTTGTCGCCGACGATCGCGACCTTCTCTCCCGGCCGTATCGTCAGATTGATGTCCTTGAGCACTTTGCGCTCGCCGTTCGGATAATCGAAGCTCACGTTCTCGAAAACAATGCCGCTGCCGAGCGAACTCGGCACCGGGACCGGGTGCCGCGGTTCGGCGACTTTATTCTTCAGATCGAGGAACGTGTACAGATGCGTCAGGAACAAGCTGTCTTCGTACAGAAACGCGAGATTGTCGAGCAGCATACGCAAATACGTCTGCGCGCGCTGGAACGCGAGGTAATACATGACCAGATCGCCTACGGTGCTTTGGCCGTGCACGGCGCCGTACGCGACGAACGCGAGCGAGCCGAACACCAACACCGTGGTCAGCGTCTGCAGCAGCGCATCCGGAACGAAACGTCGCTTCGCCAGCTCTAGCTTCTCGCCACGCAACCGCTCGCGGATATCGTGAAAGCGGCGCATGAAGGCGCCGCCGAGGTTGAACAGGCGCAGTTCCTTGGCGTGCGCGTCATCGGTCAATATGCTGCTGAAATACGCCGCCTGCCGCTCGGAAGCCGTGCCACGGTGGGTGAGTTCATATAGCTTGCGCGCGTGCTTCAGGCGCATCAGCACACCGGGAATGAAGGAGATGAACAGCAGGGAGGCGACGCGCCAGTCGAGCGTGAACAGCAAGACGGCGATGACCAACAGCAGGATGCCCTTCTGAAACACCTCGACGAGACACAGCACGATGCGCCTGGGGCGCGTCGACGATTGCTGCTGGGCGTTGTGGAAGGTGTCGTAGTAGCGCGGGTTTTCGTAGTACTCGAGGTCGACGGTCACCGATTTCGCATGCAGCATGTCGTAGACCTTGTCGGTCACCGCATGGCCTAGCGCGGTATTCACCATATCCGCCAGCAGGCGAAAAATGACGGCGGCAAGCCCGACCGCGGCTGCAATGCCGATGATCAACGCGACTCGATCGAAAGCAAGGACTTTGTCCGGGCTGGCGAAACCCGCATTAATCGCTTCGATCATCAACTTCATCAGGTAAAGCGCGGCGAGTTCGAGAGCGCCCTGCGCCAGCGCCAGGACGACGTTGGCAAACGTCAATTTGCGCCCGCTGCGCCAAACCAGCTCGAGCGAACGTTTGAGATCGAAGATGCGCAAGCGCCCGCTTAACGAGCGGGATGGCGCGTTGGACCAGGTTGGAGCTTGGGCGGTCACAATTTCACTATGCTTTTAGTTGTTTACCAATGTTTGCTGCGCGGGTTTTCCGTAACCCGTGCCGTCGACCCCTTCACGTACGCGCGCAGAAATTCACGCGTGCTCGTGACCTTAAGCGCGCATTCGCGCGCGCTCGTCACTGCAACGAAACCCTTGTTTGCTCGGGGCCCGGGTCTTCGAGTTCAGCCAGCATGCGCAGCAGTTCGTCGGGATCGACACTCTCCATTCTAAGCCGGATAATCGCCTCGGCAAAACCGGCGACCGTCGGCTGTTCGAACAAATCGCTCAGCGATGCATCGACGTCGAAACTTTTACGCACGCGCGAAACCACTTGCGTAGCGAGCAACGAATGGCCACCCAACTCGAAGAAATTATCGTGGATGCCGACGCGGCCCAGCTTCAATATCTCGGCCCAAATCGCAGCCAGCGCTTCCTCGTTGGGTGTGCTCGGCGCGACAAACGAATCTTCGTCGGCGCGCGACCGATCGGGCGCTGGCAGCGCTCGGCGGTCGATCTTGCCATTCGGCGTCAGCGGCACTGCGTCGAGCAGCACGAAGGCCGCGGGCAGCATGTAATCGGGTACTTTTTCCTGCAGGAAACCGCGCAGCTCACTCATCACCGGCTTCGGCTCGCCGGCCGCGACTACGTAGGCAACCAACTGGTTTTCGCCATGCCGATCAGTCTGCGCGACAACCACCGTTTCCTTGAGGGACGGGTGTTCGAGTAATCGGCGTTCGATTTCGGCGAGCTCGATGCGATAGCCTCTGACCTTGACCTGGAAGTCCTTGCGCCCCAGATGTTCGAGGCAGCCATCGGCGCGCAGGCGGCCAAGATCGCCGGTCAGGTACAGCCGCGCTGTTCCTTCTGCCGGCAGAAACGCGGCTTGCGTTGCTTGCGGTTTGTTCCAGTAACCGAGCGCGAGGTATTCGCTTCTTACCGCAATCTCGCCGATCTCGCCCGCGCCTACGGCTTGCTGCGCATCGTCGAGCAGCACGACTTCCTTGTCTTCAATCGCATAACCGGTTGGCACGACGCTGCCGGCTATTTCGGTTTGCTTGTCGATGAAATACTCGCGCACGTGACCGGTCTCGGTCGCGCCCATGCCCGTGTACAGCAGGCAATCGTCGGAAAAATGTTTTTTGTACAGAGCAACGTCGGCCGCCAGCACGTGCTCGCCGCCGAAGCGGATGACGCGCAGCTTCGGGAATTTCTCCTGTCCCGTGAGGGTGGCGACGAAATGGCGAAATACGGCCGGAACCGAGTGATAAATCGTGATTTCCTCGCCCATCAGCAACTCGGCGAGACCGCCCAGCCCTTGCGTTTTGACATCGAACGGGTAGAGCGACGCGCCATTCAGCAGCGCGCCAAAAATGCCACGCACCGCACCGTTGACGCTGCACGAGTACAGCAACGTCATGCGGTCGTTGAAGCTGATGCACAACGCATTGGTGTACTGCCGAACGTCGTTCAGCACGTTGCGGTGGTTCTGTACGACGCCTTTCGGCTGTCCGGTCGAGCCCGAGGTGTAAATGATATATGCGGGCGAGTCGGGCGAGAGCGCAAGAGCGGGGTTGTGTTCGGGTAGATCGGCGGCAAGCTGATCTATGTTCAAGACGCTGCATCCCGGCTCACCGACATTCGCCGCAAGCAAGGTTGCCGCTGCTGTGGTGCCGCTGCTCGCCAGCATCAGCGAGGCGCCCGAGTTTTGGAGGATGTGCCGGTTGCGCTCAGCCGGGAACGAGGCATCCAGCGGAACATAGGTCTTGCCCGCCTTCAATGCGCCGATGATGGCGGCGATAACCGGCGCGCCGTGTTCAAGCAGCACTGCGATCGGCGCACTGCCCTGCCCGCGCGCCAAAAGCGCGTGCGCGATCCGGTTCGCGACGCGGTTCAGATCGCGGTAGCGTATATGCAGGTGCGGGGTTTTGATCGCGAGATGGTCGGCGTAGCGTTCGGCCTGTCGCTCGAAGCGGCGCGCGATCGATTGCTCGATTTCGCTTTTGCCGAAAGCCAGGAAGCACGCCGACGGTATCGGTGCAGCCCGTTGCATTGTCAGGCCCGGCGTCGCCGCCTGCTCGCGCGGCGACACTTGCTGCGCGCTCAATTCCAATTGGTGCGTGGTCAATTGATATCTCGCCGCAATAATCAGAATAAGACGCGCAGGTACGGCACGCAGGTGCGCGCCGCACGATCGCTCAAACGAGCGCCGTACAGATCAGGAGTGGTCAAGTTTGCGCTCCGCCGTGTTGGGACAGCGCCGGCGCGGTCTCCAATTCCCGCAGCAGCGCGTCGGCTTCCTCTGCGGAGAGGGAGTCAAGCCCTGCAAGCAGGTCTTGATCTTCCGCGTTGCGTTGCGCGGAAACGACCGAAATCGCAGCAGCCATGGCGGCTACGGTAGGCGCCTCGAACAGGATGCTGAGCGGAAGCTCGATCGCGCACTCGCTGCGTAGGCGCGCGATGATGCGCATCGCCAGAAGCGAATGACCGCCGAGGTCAAAAAAGTTGTCGTCGACGCCCACGCGATCACGCTTCAGCAGCTCGCTCCAGATCGCAGCGACGGTTGCTTCGGTCGCCGTTCTCGGCGCGGCATAGGCTGCCGCGAGCTCGGGTCTGCTGTCATCCGGCGCCGGCAGCGCTGCGCGATCGATCTTGCCGTTGGCCGTCAACGGCATCGCATCGAGGAATACGAACGCCGCAGGAATCAGCGCCACCGGCAGGCGCATGGCTAGATGCGCGCGAAGCTCGGAAACAGGGGCTTTACCAGTGGGTTTACTGCGGCGCGTAGCGACCACGTAGGCGGCCAGAAATAGGTCGCCGTGTTCGTCGCGGCGCGCCATCACAGTGCACGCCTGTACCGCCGGATGCTGCGACAGCGCGGCGCTGATTTCCCCCGGCTCGGCGCGCACGCCGTTGATTTTGACCTGGTCGTCGGCGCGGCCGAAAATATCGATAGCGCCATCCGGCCGATAGCGGCCGCGGTCGCCGGTGAAATACAGCACATCGTTGGCGTCGTCGCGGAATGGGTTCCTTACGAAGCGCCGGCGCTGCTCGTCCGCGGCGTTAATGTAGCCGAGGGTGCGAAACGGTGTGCGCAACACGATCTCACCCAATTCACCGATGCCGCAGAGCGCGCCGCCAGCATTCAGCACCAGCGCCTGGGTGTGGCTGATCGGCTTGCCGATCGGTTGTACGTCGGGCAGCACCGCACCGTCTGCCGCTGATGCCATTGGGATACGGTAGTAACATTTCGCCATCGTGGTTTCGGTCGGGCCGTACAGGTTGACGATCTCGGCGCCATCGCCAAACGCCTCGCGCCAGCGGTTGATCAAAGCGCCACTCAAGGGTTCACCGGAGAAAAATACGTGGCGCAACTTCGGCAAAGGCACGCATGCTGCCCTATCGGCCAGCCACGACTGCACGAGCGCTGGAACGGTGTGCAGCGCGCTGATTTCCTCGCGCGCCAGCCAGGGCAGGATGACCGCAGCCGCGAGGTCGGGCGCAGCGTCGTCGGAGTAAGGCAGGTGCAGGCTCGCGCCGCTCGTCAGCGGCAGCAAAACATCGCGCAGCAGCACGTCGAACGAAAGCCCGGTCAACTGCGCGAAGCGATCTTGCGGCGCAATTGAAAAGGTGGCTCGCTGCCAGTCGAGAAAGTGGCTGAGGCCTTTGTGATTTCCGAGTATGCCCTTGGGCGTGCCAGTCGTACCCGAAGTGAAAAAGATGTACGCCGGATCGTCTGGCGCTACCGCGGGCAAATCGGCAGCAACCGGCGCTGCCAAGCCGCCTTTTGCGCGGCCTCTTGCGTTGCTTGTTTCCGCTGTCCGGCGCGCGTCGGCTTCCTCCAGCGTGGGATTCTTTTCGATCACTATCTGGTTGCAATCAACCACTAGCAATGTCATATCAAGTTGGCGCAGCCAGTCATCTTCGGGGCGAATCGCGCCGATATGCACCAAATGTTGCGCGCGCGCCTCGCGCATGAGGATGCGCTGGCGCTCGATCGGCAGGTTGCGGTCGACAGTCAGCAGCACGCCGCCCGCGGCTAACCCACCGACCATGGCCGCGACCACACCAAAACTTCGAGAGCCGCGGATGGCGACCACGTCTCCTGGCAGCAACCCCTGGCCGTGCAGCGTATGAACCAAGGAAAGCGCGCACTGCCACAACTCGCTGTAACTCCAGCACAGTTGTCCCTGGCCGACCGCGATTGCTGCCGGTGTTTGTGCTGCCCAGCGCGCGATGTGCTCGGCCACCAACGGAAAGCGCGGCTCCGCGAGCGGCAAGGCAGGATCGGGCAACAAGACGCGTGCGCGCGGCGTGACCAGCGAATACGCTTGCAGCGGCTGCTCGGGCGCAGCGCATATCTGTTCCAGCAAGTATCGGTATTGCCCTAGCATCTCGGCAGCGCGTTCCGCTGAAAACAGGGCGCGCTGATAGGCGAGTTCAACTGTCAGCCGATCATGACTGGGGCGGATATACAGGGTCAGCGCAAACTTCGACTGCGCGTCGCCAGCCAGCCGTTGTGCGGCTTCGATGCCGTCGAGCTGCAGGAGGTCGACCTGCGACGGCACAAAATTGATCAGGACATCGAAAATCGGATTGCGCCCGAGTTGGCGTTCGGGTTGCAGCTCTTCGACCAGTTTTTCGAACGGCACGTCCTGATTGGCGTAGGCGTCCAGCGCCGTTTCGCGGGTGCGCTGCAGGAGTTCGCGGAAATCCGCCGCCCCCGACAGATCGGTGCGCAGCACCAGCGTGCCGATAAAAAATCCGACCAGCGGCTCTGTTTCGACGCGATTGCGGCCGGCGATTGGCGTGCCGAGCAGCACGTCGTGCTCACTGCTGTAGCGCGATAACAGCAATTGCCACGCCGCCAGCATGGTCATGAACAACGTTGTGCGCTCGCGCTGGCTCAATGCCTTGAGTGCGGCCGTCAGGTCATCCGGCAGGGACAGCGCCAGCCGGCCGCCAGCATAGCCATGCTGCGCGGCGCTCGGCGCATCAGTCGGCGCGGCACGCATCGCTGGGATGGCGTCTGACGCCAGTGCCGATCGCGTCCCGGGCAGCGCACGGGCATTGGCATGCGGTACAGACATGGACGGCGAATTGCGCGGCAGCGGCTGCTCATGCGGCTGTGAACAGACTGGCATCAACTGAAGATCCACAGGCAGATCCAGCCGCGGCAAGGCGCCGGCCAGTTGCCGCTTCCAGTAATCGAGCTGTTGGTTTAACCCGCCGCTCTCGAGACGCTGGCGCTGCCACACAGCGAAATCGGCGTATTGCAACGGCAGTGCCGGCAGCGGCGAGGCTTGCCCGCAACGGAATGCCCGATACAGCGCCGCCAGTTCGCGATACATGACGCCCAGCGACCAGCCGTCGGAAATGATGTGATGCATGGTCAGATACAGCATGTGCTCGTTGTCGCCGAGGCGCGCCAGCTTCACGCGCAGTAATGGCGCGCGCCCCAAGTCGAACACATGGCCCGCCTCTGCCTCTCCCAAACGTTTGATTTCGAGCTCACGTTCGGTCGGCGCCAGTGCGTGCAGATCGACTACCGCTAACGGCAGCTCGATCGCCGGCGCCACCGTCTGCGTTACGTGATCGCCGCGATCGGTAAAAGCGGTACGCAGGCTTTCGTGACGATCAGCAATCGTTTGGAAACTGCGCGCCAATGCGGCGACGTCGAGCTCGCCACGCAACTCCACGACTTTAGACATGTTGTAAAAGGCGCTGCGCGGTTCGAGCCGCTGCAAAAACCAAAGACGCTGCTGCGCCAGAGACAACGGAAAGTTCTGCACGGTCCCATCGCGGGCGAGCAGCGGGATGGTCTGGTTTCTGGAAGCAGTCTGAAAATTGGAATCTCTTGTGGAATACGAATTGGCATGAGCGGAACGGGACCGCAAGCGCTGTTCGAGTAGCGCCCTGAAAACCAGCAGATTTGCTCGATCGGTATCGTTTTCCAAGTCGTATGCTCCGAAATGCGCGGCTTCCAGGTTTCACCGGCTCCTAAATAGCAAGAGTTATGCGGATCGCGCTTTTCACGCACCTCCGGGGCGCGGGCGGCCCGGAAAATGGTAAAGTGTTGCGCCATCCGGCTTGTGACGCTTCCGCGTCAGCTCGGACATCAAACTGTACCGAGGATTCCTAATACCTCGTTGTGCATAATAAAACCAGGCGCTACTATGCCGCCCACGGGCACAAACGGACGCAAACAGAAGCAACCCAACCACAATTGCCGGCATCGGCAGGCGGGCATCAGCTGTTCCGCATCGGCGTCGTACGAGACGCTGAGTTCGCGAAACAGGATGCCCAGAAACCGGGCGACAGTAGTGCCAGCCGCCGGTTTAGCTCGTCATGTACTACCATGCTGCTCATGCTTTTCCCTGCTTCCT
>JACMKV010000315.1 GCA_014379915.1 Burkholderiales bacterium | reverse complement strand
GTGACATACGGGAAAATCGTAGGCGCCTTAGAAACATCCGGAAATTGAACGCCCGTGGAGCTAAAGGGATACCCCATATGCATGTACAGACAGCGAGATAAGCTCGAGCACGGGCTTGGCGACGCCGATCGCCATTTTGATTTCGGGCCACGAGTTCAGGCGGCAGCCGTGGTTCGATCGGCGCCGCGGCGGCGGCGATCGCCGGATCGGCCAGGCCGTCGAGCTCGTCGCACTTGCCGGCGAGCGCTGCGAATGCCAGGGATTCGTCGGTCGTGGCGGAGGCCTCCGCAACGGCGCCGTTCAGGTTCTGTTCGGTCATGGTCAGGCGTCCAGCAACAGGCCGATGGCGCGGCGGGCCGCGGCGATCGCCGGCGGCGCCGGCGGCGTTACGGTTGCGGTTCGGGGCGCTGGTTCGGCGCGCTGTACTGGTACTGCTACCTGTTCTGTAACCGTTACGGAAGGCGCGGCGCGGCGATCGACAGCGACGGCCAGGGGCGCGCAAGCGGCGTTCGCGCGCCGGTTCGCCCCTGGTGAAGTACTGCGCATAACAGCGATAGGCGTGATCGTTTTTGTCGGTGCGGATCTCGGCATCGGTGTGGCCGCATTCCGGGCATGTGCAGCGCCCTAGTTTTTCTTATACTTCTCTAAAATTCTCCAAGCTTCTTGTAGACCAGCAGCGGCAGCGGCGCTTTTTTTCAGGTTTTCACTGCCGGCACGCCTTGCGTGCCGCTCGATATCGGGCGGTGGAATTCCTGAGTTTTCGGCCAAAGGCTTGGTATTTAAAGGGTTTAAATGGTGATATAGCCGCTGTCGCTACAAGGATAATATCGTTGGTGTCTTTCGTCGGTTGCTGTGTTTCTTTTTTTGGGTGCAAGAAAGACAGTCCATGAAGCGCGTTCCAGGACTTCAATTCGTCGCACCAGCTTTTATCAAAAGCTCGCCGATCTCCTGATGACCTGCGTCCATCGCCCATCCCAGCGCCGTTCCATTCGAACTGGTTCGCTGATCGATATTTGCGCCGTATTCCAGCAGGGTTAGAACTGCTTCTTTGTAGCCGCCGCGCGCCGCCATCATCAGCGCCGACGTTCCATTTTCGGAAACGCTGTTTACATCAGCGCCGCGTTCCAGGAGCAATCTGACCAAATCGTCATGGCCATTGGTCGCGGCGTAAATCAGCGCATTCCAGCCCGGCTGCTTAACACCAGCGCCAGCTGCGAGTAATCTCAGAACGGTCGGTTTGTCGCCCTTGATCGCAGCGAGCATCAACGGCGTCTCGCCATACTTGTTTTGGATGTCGGGCTTGGCGCCGGCTTTCAAAAGCACGTCGAGCACTTCGCGGTTGCCTTCGCGGATGGCCAACGCCAACGCGCTATTCCCGTTGGCATCCGTAGTATTCACGTCGACCCCTTTGGTCAAGAGCTGTCGAACGAGCGGCGCGCGGTCTTGCATCACCGCTCGCATGAAGTCGTCATAGGCGCCGGCGAACGTCTGGTACGAAGTCAACGCCGCGATCAGCCCAGCAATTGCCGTTATCGATCCTGGTTTCATCGTCGGGCTGTGTGGAATAGATTGAAAAAATTATCTGTGGTCGCCGCAGCGATTTCGTCGAACGATACGCCTCGCACCCGGGCGATCTCTTCGGCAACGTGTTTGACGAACGCCGGCTGGTTTGTTTTTCCGCGATACGGAACCGGCGCGAGGTAAGGCGCATCGGTCTCGACCAGCAGACGGTCTAATGGAACCCTGCGCGCAACATCCTTCAGCGCGTGCGCATTCTTGAAGGTCACGATGCCCGAAAAGGAAATATAAAAGCCAAGATCGAGCGCGTTCTGCGCGATTTCCCAGCTTTCGGTAAAGCAATGCATGACACCACCGGCGGCTCTGGCATCCTCCTCGTGCAGGATGCGCATCGTGTCTTCGGCGGCCGCGCGAGTGTGTATGACCAGCGGTTTGCCGGCTGCGCACGCCGCCCGTATATGTTTGCGGAAGCGATCGCGCTGCCACGCGAGATCGCCGGTCAGCCGGAAGTAATCGAGACCCGTCTCGCCGAAAGCGACGACCTTCGGGTGCGCTCCAAGTCTCACAAGTTCGTCCGCTCCCGGTTCTTGTTC
This sequence comes from Burkholderiales bacterium, assembly GCA_014379915.1. GTDB lineage: Bacteria > Pseudomonadota > Gammaproteobacteria > Burkholderiales > JACMKV01 > JACMKV01. The sequence continues at coordinate 4,371 of JACMKV010000315.1, read as the reverse complement.
ATCCGGATAATCGGGATGCAAGCCGATCGATGCGAATATGTTCGAATGCTTTTCCGCAATCGACAGCACCTGCGGAAACTCCTTCATGGTGACGCTGATGCATAAAGCATAACCAACCTCGTTTTCTCGCATCCTCGCCAGGAGTGCATCGAGATCGGATACCAGTTCCGGAAAGTTAAGATGACAGTGCGAGTCGACAAGCATTACAGGAGGTTAACCAGGAATCGGCGCCGGACTGACGGGTAACTTTGGCGGGCCGTGCGCCGGTCACTCCATACGTAAACGCAAACGGTTACATCGTGTGGGTCGGTTTAGGCGACTGGAGATTTCCGGCAAGCAGATTTTCGATTTTGGTGCGCGCCGCAATACCCGGCTCGTCGCTGCTGAACTGCACGCCAATACCGGGGACCTTGTTTCCCTGAGTCCCGGCTGGCGTTATCCAGACAACGCGGCCGGTAATCGGCAGCTTGATCGGATCGTCCATCAGGCCCACCAGCATGAAAACGTCATCGCCAAGCCGGAAAGCTTTTGTGGTCGGAACAAACATGCCGCCACCTTTCAGGAAGGGCATATACGCGGCATAAAGCGCAGCTTTTTCCTTGATGGTCAGCGATAAGACGCCAGGGCGCGCGGCTGGTTGAGGAGACTGGCCGTCAACCATGGCGGGCAGAGCGCAGCAGACGAGAATAGGAAAGCATCAACTGTTCTGTAAAGAGCTGGGCGTTCAAGGAATGACTGGCTAGCCCGCGCTGATCCGATAATTCGTTTGAAAAACGGATCATATCGCGACTACTTAAACCATTTATCAGCTTGCGCAAAGCGTCGCTGCAGTCAGGATAATAACGGATTTTGCCTACAGCCTTCAAAAAAATAAGGTCGAAAATCCATTTTTGCAACCAATCCACGACCCGAGCCATTTCATGGCGATGCAGCGCCTCGGCCGCACCGAGGGGATCAAAACGGCCGGCTGTCAGATGGCGAAGCAGCGATGCGCGATGCGCCCAGTAATCGTCATCGAATTCCGCGGCTTGTAACGGCGCATCGCCGGCCTGCGCCAAGCTTAGTTCGGGCTGGGCTACGCCCTGCGCGACCAGCCAAGCCAAAGCCTGTTCCCGATCAGGAGCTGGCAAGGCGATTTGGCGACATCGACTTAACAACGTTGGCAGAAGCTTTTGTGCGCCATGGGTGATCAACAAAAAATAAGTATTGGGTGGAGGCTCTTCCAGCGATTTCAGTAAAGCATTCGCCGCATTGATGTTTAGAGATTCGGCAGGATAGAGCACAATTACTTTTCCCGCGCCACGTTGCGCACGAATATTGACGTAATCAATTAGTTCACGAATCTGCTCGATCAAAATCAGTGCGCTCGGTTTTTTTGCGTTGTCGCGCGGTTTGTCGTCGATCTGGTGGCTTGCCGCCGCGGGAACAACAAACCTGAAATCAGGGTGATTGGCGGCCGCCATCAAATTGCACCCGGTGCAGTCGCCGCAGCCCTTCAGGGTTGTCGACTTTTCACATAACAAACCTTTCGCAAGCTCCTGCGCGAAGGCGAGTTTGCCGATCCCGCGGTCTCCTTTCAGGACAACGGCGTGCGGCCACCGCGATTTGCCGGTGACAATGCTTTGCCACACGGCAGTGTGCCAGCCAAGGATGCCGCTGCTAGAGGTTGCCAATCTCCTCCTCGATTTGTTGTCTAACCAGATCAGGAGCTTGCGCGGCATCGATAACGCGGATTCGACCAGCGCTTGCAGCTGCGCGCTGCAAATAGACCGCCCGCACGCGCTGAAAATACTCGACCGTCTTTTGTTCGAAGCGGTCCGCAGCTCGCGCTTTTGACGTGCGAGCGCGAGCGATTTCAGGCGGCAAGTCGAACAGCAAGGTCAGATCCGGTTCAAAGCCGGGATGCACCCAGCGCTCGAGCGCCTCGATCTTTTCCAATACAAGCCCGCCTCCGCCGCCTTGATAGGCATAGCTTGCGTCCGTAAACCGGTCGGAGACAATCCAGGTTCCAGCAGTCAAAGCCGGCCATATCAACTCATGCAGATGCTGATTGCGCGCCGCGAACATCAGAAGCACCTCGGTCGTGAGATGCATGCTCCGCCCCAGTAACAACTCGCGGAGCTTCTCGCCAAGCGCGGTCCCGCCCGGCTCGCGCGTCAGCTTGACGTCACGGCCACCGGCGCGCAGGTGATCGAGAAGCCACTCGGCATGGCTGCTTTTGCCGGCGCCGTCGAGGCCTTCCAGGGTGATGAACTTTCCTGGCGTCACGGCTTACGTTTCTGGGTTTTCTGGAATTCGTTCACGGCGCGATTGTGCTCTGCCAGAGACGTGGAAAACGCCGAACTGCCGTCTCCTCTCGATACGAAATACAAGACCGGGCTCGGCGCCGGATTGAGCGTCGCGATCAGCGAAGCAAAGCCGGGCATGGCAATCGGGCTTGGCGGCAAACCGACCCGCGTATAAGTGTTGTACGGATGGTCGTCGGAAAGATCGCGTTTACGCAGATTGCCGTCAAACTTGTCGCCAATCCCGTAAATCACGCTCGGATCGGTTTGCAGCTTCATGCCAAGCCGCAAACGGTTGACGAAGACTGCCGCGATCATGGCGCGCTCGCTCTCGGCCCCGGTTTCCTTTTCGACGATGGAGGCGAGAATCAGCGCTTCGTAGGGTTCAGCGAAAGGCACGCCTGCGGCGCGCTTTCCCCACAATTCATCGAGGCGCGACTGCATTGCGAGATTCGCTCGCCTCAAAATGCTCAAATCGCTGGCGCCGTTCTGAAACGAGTAGGTGTCCGGGAAAAACAGGCCCTCGGGCGAAGATTTGTGCAAGCCCAATGCCTGCAAGATATCGGCATCGCTCATGGCGGTCGTGTCGTGCTTGAGTGCGCGGTGCTCTTGCAGAGCCTGGCGCAACTGCTTGAACGTCCACCCTTCTATAAAAGTGATCTGGCTTTGGCTGACCTCGCCGCGCGTGATCTTGTCGAGCAACTGCAGCGGCGTGATCCCGAAGGTCAATTCGTAACTTCCCGCTTGAATTTTTTTCGCCTGGCCTAAAACGTGGGCGAGCGTGATGAATTGCCAGGGCTTGCCGATGATCCCGTGACCGACCAGTTGATTGGCGATGCTGCGCAGGCTGCTGCCTTTCTCGAGCGCGAAAGACAGCGGAAGTTGCGCGGGCTGCAACGGTTGACGTGCGTAATACGTAAGCCATCCTGCCGCCGAGAGCGCCATCACGAATACGAGCGCCGCCAGCAGCGCTGCATAACGCTTAGCCCTGATCACTCAACCACCGCCGTATAGTGCCGATATACCCTCCTGACCTCCATCTCACCTCGCCTATCCGACGAATCTGCCACGCGCCAAAGCCGCTATTGATCAGGATGAGCTCATCGGCGCGCAGCATTCGATCGAGCGCGATCGACTCGACTTTCACCGGCATATGGTGTTGTGCCGCGGCTTGAATCACTCGAGCGCGCTGCACGCCGGCGACGCCGCAACGCGTTAAATCAGGCGTTATCAAAGCGCCCTGCTCTACCATCAGCAGATTCGACATGGTCGCGCCGACCACGTTTCCATCGGCGTCCTGCAGCAACCCCTCGGCGATTTCAGCATCGTCCCACTCGGCTCGCGCCAGCACATTTTCCAAGCGGTTCAAATGCTTGATGCCGGCGAGCCGCGGCTGGAAGGCGAGCCGCAGCGAGCATATCCGCGCGCAAATACCGAAATCGTAATTGCGCTCGGGGTACACAGGCAACGGCGCTGTCAACAGGATGCGCGTAGCGCCGGGATTCCGCGGCGGCGCATAGCCTCGCTCGCCAGTGCCTCGCGTGACGATGATTTTGATGAGGGTGTCGCGATGGTCGCCGGCAAGCTCGGCAACTTCGGCGTCGAGGACGATTCGATCCGGGCAAATAATGCCGATAGCCGTGCAATCGTCGTGCAGCTTGCGGAAGTGCCAGTCCCAGCATTGCGCTGTTCCGGATTCGACCCGTAACGTCCGGAATACGCCGTCGCCATAGGCGAGCCCGCGGTCGTGCACGGAGATTTCGTCGTGCTTGACGCCGTTGACCAGCACAGCCATGGGGAAAACGAAGCGTTGCGGTTCAGAAGTGCTGTGTTTCAGAAGCGCTGCGGTTCAAACTTTGGCGAAAACGAGACTGCCGTTAGTGCCGCCGAACCCGAACGAGTTGGACAACGCGACGTCGACCTTCATATCGCGCGCGCTGTTTGCCACATAGTCGAGGTCGCACTGCGGATCCTGATTGAAGATGTTGATGGTTGGCGGCGCGATCTGGTGTTTGATTGCAAGCGCTGAAAACACTGCCTCGACGCCGCCGGCAGCGCCCAATAGATGTCCAGTCATCGATTTCGT
>JACMKV010000314.1 GCA_014379915.1 Burkholderiales bacterium | reverse complement strand
GCGGATCGAGCATGAAAATAGCGTAGTCCTGAACGCTTTCGACAAGCAGACGAAAGCGCTCTTCGCTCTGCGCCAGCGCTTCTTCATGCTCCTTGCGTTCGGTAAGGTCGCGTGTGACCTTCGAAAAACCGACAAGCTTGCAGCTGCTGTCACGAATGGCGGTGATAACGACGTTGGCCCAGAACCGCGAGCCGTCTTTGCGCACGCGCCAATCTTCATCTTCAAAGCGCCCCTCGGCGGCTGCAACTTTCAACTCGTGTGCCGGCCAATCGCGCTCTATCAAATCATGAGTGTAGAAAACAGAAAAATGGCGGCCAAGGATCTCCTCTGGCCTGTAACCCGTCATGTTCGCCGCGCCCGTATTCCACGTAAGGACGTTTCCGGCGGGGTCGAGAACAAGCAGCGCGTAGTCGCGTGTCTGCTCGACTGCGAGTGCAATCAGCTCAGATTGGTCCACAAGATCCCCATTTCTTTTGCGGACAAGGTGCAGGCAGCCTAGGCTCTACTAAAGGCGCACCAAACAACGAATAGCCGTTGCGTCGCCACTCTTTTTTCTCTTTTGGGTCACCTCGCGCCAGCGGCTGCGCCGCCTTTACTCCGGGAACGGAAGCTTGATGAGCGCGCGGTACGTCCAGTCGTACACGTTCACTTCCGGCTGCGCTCGAACTGCGCCGCTGACTTCGGCCTGGTACGGCCCGACCCTGAACAGCTGGGCGACCGCGAGGCCCAGCGACGTCGTCAGCCGCTCGCTCTTCCAGTCGTACGTCACATCGGCGTTGAGCCGCACGCGTGTTGCGTCCAGCGGCATGCAAGTGAAGATCGGCTGCCAAATCGCAGCGCTGACCTCGGCGCGCGCGCTCGCATCGATCAGGCACAGGTCCTTAGGCGCGACTAAGCGGAGTGGCTCGCCCGGCGCGACCCGAAGGTCGACTGGCGCGGGGATCGGATTGCGATGGCGCAGGCTCGTGAAGCCGGTCAATTGCAGAGGCGGGGGTAGCACGCCCCAGTCGACGCCGCCGCGCGGAGCGCGCAGGCGAAAGAACTCGTCGTTCCAGGATGTTTCAGTCGTGACACCGCCTTCATCGTGTTCAAGCTCTGGTATTGCGTCGCGGGTGGCCGAACGCCAGATTCTGTCGAGTTTTGCAGCTCGATCCGACGCGGCAGGTGCAGCGTCCAGGGTGATGCCGTCCGCCGACGCGTCCGGTATCCACAGGGCGGCGAAGGCAACAAAGAGTGTGGCGCCGACCTGAGCCGCGCGAGTAAGTAACAAAGAATGAGCAAGTATCGTTGAGCGACTGATCGCGGGCACTCGGTGGATGCGCAGAAATTCTACAAGCGGTGTGCTGCGACCACATGAATCGAATTCGGGGCGGTTAGCCGCCCGATTCGCCGCCCGAATCCCATGAATCCGCTCGAATCCGAACTAACGTATCTGGTCAATATCAGGCGTCTTCAATGAGACGGTTCGACACTCACTCATTCCGCCGTAGCGCGTTGTTCGCCTCTAGCTCGTAGCTCCACACCTCGGTGAGCTGCCGCCCGTTGATGTTCAGCGAACTGCGCAGCGCCAGCGGCTTGTC
>JACMKV010000313.1 GCA_014379915.1 Burkholderiales bacterium | reverse complement strand
GCTGTTGCCCTTCGCCGGCGAGATCGCTCTGGTGACAGGCGCAGCATCCGGGATAGGCGCGGCCTGCGTACAGGCGCTGCTCGCGCGCGGCGCGGCGGTCATCGGCTTCGATATCGACGATCGAATCGAGACGCTGCATCAACGCCCCGATTTTCTCGGGATCCGCTGCGACGTTACCTGCGAATCGGCGATTATAGAAGCGCTTGAAGCAGGGCTAGTCGCGTTCGGCGGGCTCGACATGCTGATTCTCAACGCCGGCATTTTTCCGGCCAGCGCCCGAATCGCCGATCTCAGCGACGAACCATGGCGGCAAGCCATGCGCGTCAATCTCGATGCGAATCTAGCGCTGCTGCGCGCTTGCCATCCGCTTTTGAAACTGGCGCCGAAGTATGGCCGTGTCGTTGTTATCGGATCGAGAAATGTACATGCGCCGGGCCCGGGCGCGGCCGCTTACTCAGCCTCCAAGGCGGCGCTGAATCAACTCGCCCGAGTTGCCGCGCTCGAATGGGCGGGCGATGGCATACGCGTAAATATCATCCACCCGAACGCGGTGTTCGACACCGGGCTCTGGACCGACGAAGTACTCGCGGAGCGCGCTGCGCAGTACGGTATCAGTGTTGCCGAATACCGCACAAACAATCTGCTGAAAATTGAAATCGCGAGTCGCGATGTCGGAGAGCTTGCGGCTGCCATGTGCAGCGAGCTGTTCGCGAAAATGACCGGCGCCCAAGTGCCGATCGATGGCGGCAACGAGCGGACCATTTAGCGGAATGCCGAACTTGCTCGAGGCGGGCTGGCACGCGATTCGAATGCGCCGCCGCCCGGCCGCGCATCCCCTGCCGCGATGACACCCAGTAAAGTGGAAACGCTGCGCTGGCGCGACGATCATCTTGAAATGATCGATCAGCGCGTACTGCCTGCGCGCTTCGAGTATTTACGCTTCGACAGCGCGGCGGATGTTGCGCTCGGCATTCGCGATATGGTGGTCCGCGGCGCGCCGGCGATCGGTTGCGCGGCTGCTTACGGCATCGCGCTCGAAGCCCGGCGCCTGCGGCATCATCCGCCGACGGAATTCATTAGTGAGCTGAACAAGGGTTTCGATTGTTTGCTGCAAAGCCGGCCGACGGCGGTCAATCTCGGCTGGGCGCTGGATCGCATGCGGCGTATCTGGAACGCTTGTCGATCCACGGACAAGGCAGCACCACCGCATGAAATCGCCGAGCGCTTGCTGAGCGAGGCGCACGCGATCAAAAGCGAAGACATCGCGATCAATCACGCAATCGGCGCCCATGGCGCGGCGCTAATCGCGGATCGGGCGCGCGTCCTCACGCATTGCAATGCCGGCGCGCTCGCCACTGCCGGTCATGGCACTGCGCTTGGCGTCATTCGGACCGCATTCGCGTCCGGCAAGCGCATCAGCGTGATCGCCGACGAAACCCGGCCGTTTCTGCAAGGCGCGCGGCTGACTGCGTGGGAAATGGTCCAGGAAAACATACCGGTTATGTTGATCACCGACAGCAGCGCCGGCCACATGATGAGCCGGGGCGAGGTCGACCTGGTTATCGTCGGCGCCGATCGCGTCGCCGCGAATGGCGACGTTGCCAACAAAATCGGAACCTACACGCTAGCCGTGTTGGCGGCTCGCCACGCGATTCCGTTCTACGTTGCGTGTCCGCTGTCGACGATCGATCTCGCCACCGCATCCGGCGCGCAAATTCCGATCGAAGAACGCGCGCCCGACGAAATCGCCGGCTTCGGCGATCTGCGTTGGGCTTGCGAAGGCGCGGTCATGCGCAATCCTGCGTTCGATGTGACGCCGGCCGAACTGATTGGTGGCTTGATTACGGAAAAAGGCGTGGTACGTGCACCCGACGAAAGAAAAATCCGCGCACTGTTCGATCAGGGGGCGCCATAAACAAAACCGCGGGCCATTGCCCGCGGTTTTGGGAAAGCGCCTGCCTGCCGCGTCAAGCGCGGGCGTTCACCCTTTACAAAGTTGCGCCGCCGCTGACTTCTATGACCGCGCCATTGATGTAGCTTGCTTCATCCGACGCGAGGAACGCATAGGTATTGGCTATTTCTTCCGGCTTGCCGAGGCGTCCCAGCGGTACGCGCTGTTCGATAGCGTCGATCACTTTCCGCGGAATCGAGTTCAGTATAGACGTGCTGATAAACCCCGGGCAGACCGCATTTGAGCGTATGCCCTTTTTGCCGAGTTCGCGCGCCCAGGTTTTGACCATGCCGATCACGGCGAACTTGCTTGCCGAATAATTGGTCTGGCCAAAGTTGCCGTACAGGCCGACGATGGATGAGGCGTTAAGAATGCAACCTGAATTCTGCTCGAGCATGATGTCGACGACGGCTTTTGTACAGTTGTAAGTGCCCTTCAGATTGATGTCGATAACCCTGTCGAACTGGTCTTCGGACATCTTCTTGAGCTGGGCGTCCATGACAATTCCGGCATTGTTGACCAAAGTGTCGATGCGGCCATATTTGTTGACGACGCTTTCGACCATTGCCGCGATGCTTTCCTTGTCGGTAACATCGACGCGAAAACCGACCGCTTCGCCGCCATTTACGATTATCTGATCGACCGTCTCGTTCACGGCCGTCATATCGATATCACAGACGATAACTTTGGCGCCTTCCTTGGCGAACTTCAACGCTGTCGCCTGGCCGATGCCCTTTGCCGCGCCGGTAATGATGGATACTTTTCCCTTGAGTCTCATGCCGCTCCCCAAAATAGTTTCCGCCTCGACGCGTTACGGCGAATGCCGGCTAATATACTATTTAGTTGTGCAGCGCACAATTCAATTACGTTTAAAGGGAAAAATAGTTTAAAGTACCTACTAGTGACGTTAAGATGTTGCGACAAGCTACTGTAATTATTTGTTATTTAAAAAGCTGGCCGCAAACTGGCTGCGAAGCGTTACTCCGTAATCAAAACGGCCGTGCCTGCAGTTACCCGATCGAATAATTCAACCAAATCGCCGTTCTTCATTCGTACGCACCCGATCGAGTCCGGTTTCCCGAGGGAGACGTTATCTGGACTGCCGTGAATGTAGATATAGCGACGCATTGTGTCGACGTCTCCTAGACGATTGAAACCGCGCTCCATGCCTGATAACCAGAGGATGCGAGTCAGTATCCAGTCGCGGCCCGGATATCGCTCCCCCAGTGTCTGGGTATATATCTCGCCGGTGGGTCGACGCTTCACAAAAACGCTATTGATGGGCTGCCCGCCGCCTATCTTGGCGCGGATGATATGTCTGCCGCGCGGCGTGCAGAAGCTGCCGTTACGTTCACCTGCGCCATTTTTTGCGGTTGAAACCGCATAGCGCCGCGCAACCGTATTGTCATCGTCGAATAGCGTCAGCGTTTGCGTCGGCAGATCGACAACTATTCGCGGCATATCTGGGCGCCGCGCCGCGATGCGAAGAATTCCTTCAGCAATCCGCCGCACTCTTCGGCCAGCACTCCACGGGTGACGGCGGTGTGATGATTCAGGCGCGTGTCGGCGAATAGATTGATCACGCTGCCGGCCGCACCGGTTTTCGCATCGGCGGCAGCGAATACCAGGCGAGCCAGGCGCGCGTGCAGGATCGCGCCGGCGCACATCGCGCAAGGCTCCAGCGTTACATACAGAGTGCAGTCGTTCAGACGGTAGTTGGCAAGCGCCTGTGCCGCGCCGCGCAGCGCAAGAATCTCGGCGTGAGCGCAGGGATCATGCGATGAAATCGGTTTGTTGAAGCCTCGTCCGACCACGCCATTTTCCCTGACCAGAATTGCTCCGACCGGCACCTCTCCAGCGTCGCCGGCTTCGCGCGCCAGCGCTAGCGCAAGCCGCATATAAGTTTCATCATCCAGCCGCGTTTCCGGTGCGGCGCGGTATAACTGCATTGCCATTTTGTCGCCTCTTTTTCTAGTGGATTACGACCCGATCTGCCTGCGTCCCTTTGCCTGCGTCCCCTTTGCTCGAGCGCCGCCTCTACCCGCGCTGATCCTCGCCGCGCTACTCCCATTCTATCGTTGCTGGCGGTTTGCCGGAAATATCGTAAACCACGCGATTTATTCCGCGCACTTCGTTGATGATTCGATTGGATACTCTGG
>JACMKV010000038.1 GCA_014379915.1 Burkholderiales bacterium | reverse complement strand
TTGTTCGCGCCGCCGTTCGACAAAACGCCGCGCGATCCCGGCTATATCAAAAGCTATCCTCCCGGCGTGCGCGAAAACGGCGGGCAGTACACGCATGGCTCGCTGTGGCTGCCGATGGCGTTCGCTCGGCTCGGCGACGGCGATAAAGCGAGCGCGCTGTTGCAGATGATGAGCCCGGTCGAGCACGCTCGCACGCCTGCCGATGTCGCGCATTACAAGGTCGAGCCGTATGCCGTCGCCGCCGATGTTTACGCGCTCGCCGGGAAGATTGGCCAGGGCGGCTGGACCTGGTACACCGGCTCGGCCGGCTGGATGTATCGCATCTGGATCGAAGAAGTGCTGGGCTTCAAACTGGCGGGCGACCGCCTCTCGATCGATCCGGTGATTTCATCGCAATGGCCCGGGTTTTCGCTGCGCTACCGGTATCGCGAAACCGATTATGAGATCGTCATCGAAAATCCGCAGCGTATCTGCCGCGGCGTCGCCAGCATCCGGCTCGATGGCCGTCTGCTGCGCGGCGAAAGCATAAAGTTGATCGATGACCGCGCCCGTCATACGTTGATCATACAAATGGGGCTGAGAGTTTCGAAAAAAAGTGTCGAGTCCTAGTGTGGCGTAAGTCGAACTTGCCGCGCTTTAATAGCGCCCGCTGCTTGCGTAATTCTCGAAGCGCGTAAACTCGCCGATGAAAGTCAGTTTGACTTCGCCGATCGGGCCATTGCGCTGTTTGCTGATCAGGATTTCGGCGATGCCTTTTTCCTGCGTATCCGGGTGGTAGACTTCATCGCGGTAGATGAACAGGATCAGATCGGCGTCCTGCTCGATGGCGCCAGACTCGCGCAGATCCGACATCATCGGCCGCTTGTTCGGGCGCTGCTCGACGCTGCGATTCAGTTGCGATAGCGCGATCACCGGCACATCGAGTTCCCTGGCCAGCGCTTTCAGAGAGCGCGAAATCTGCGAAATTTCGGTTGCCCGGTTTTCGCCCGGCGAGCTAGCCGACATCAGCTGCAAATAATCGACGACGATAAGCCCGAGTTTGCCGTATTGCCGATGCAGTCTGCGAGCACGCGCGCGCAACTCCAGCGCATTGATCGCCGCGGTTTCGTCGATCTGGATCGGCGCGTCGTTGAGCTTTTCGATCGCGTACGTAAGCTTGCGCCAATCGTCGTCCTGCAGCCGCCCCGTGCGCATCTTGTGCTGATCGAGGCGGCCGACCGAACCGAGCAGACGCATGACCAACTGCGTGCCGCCCATCTCCATGCTGAATATGCCGACCGGCAAGCCGGCGAGCGCGACGTGCTCGGCGATATTCAGCGCGAACGCGGTTTTGCCCATCGACGGACGTCCGGCGACGACGATGAGATCGCCCGGCTGCAAGCCGGAGGTCTTCGAATCGAGATCGGTGAAGCCGGTCGGCACGCCGGTGATGTCGGACGGGTTGTCGCGCGCATACAGCATGTCGATGCGCTCGACGACTTGCGTCAGCAGCGGCGGGATTTCGACGAAGCCCTGGCCGGCGCGCGCGCCGGCCTCGGCGATTGCAAACA
>JACMKV010000312.1 GCA_014379915.1 Burkholderiales bacterium | reverse complement strand
GCCCACGAAGCGCGGGATGCAACCGCGAAGCGGATGCCAACGCCGGATGAATAACGGGCGCTCAAGCGAGCCCTCGTGGTCGCATCCACGCCTGCCGGCGTGGATGCCTGCTTCTCCCGCAGGCAACGCGCCGCGCTCGCTACGTTTTTCAACAGTCTGCTAATCGAACGAGAACGAATAAAACAAATCGACAGCGCTGTCGGTGCCTGCGGTGCCGCGCACCGACCAACGCGGCGTCAGCGCGTAGTTGATTTTGACCAGATTGGCGGCGCCGCTCAGGCTTTGCTCGTAATTCACATAGACACGGGATGACAATCGCTTGCCGAGCGCGAGCACCGATTGTTCCAGACCGCCGCCGCTCTTAATCGCGACTTCATCGAGGCCGGTAGCGCGCGCGATCTGCGATTGCAATGACGCCGATTCGCTGCTGCCGAGCAACCCCTCAGCGGCTGCCGACAATACGCTGAGTTCGGCGCCGCCGCCGCCTTCAAGCCCGTGTCCGGAAACCAGCCATGACAGCTTCTCGGCGTCGGGAACATTCGGCGTGGAGACCAGTTGCGCGCGCGGTGCGATAGCGGTTCCGGTGATGGCGATGCCCGCTTCGACAGCATCCCTTTCGATCTCCGGAACCTTGCGCACGGCGAGGATGTCGAGCGCAGGATTATCGATCGGACCGGTGAAAATCAGGACGCCGCGCTCTATACTCAACTGCTGGTTGTAGGCGGCGTAGTTGCCGCTCGCGGTGATGCGGCCTTCTGCTGTCGGCGCATGGCCCGGCGTCGCGCGCACATGCAGCGCGCCGGTCAGTTGGGCGTCGAGGCCGCGGCCGCGCAGGCGGAAATTGTTGCCAAGATCGAAACTGACGTCGACATCAGCGCGCAGCGCATCGGACTTTTTGGTTTTTCCGGTTTCCGCGCCGACGATGACGATGTCATCACTCAAGGTCGGCGCGCCCTGTTTCGGCAGAATGATCAAGCCGCGATCGGCGCGCAGTTTGGCGTCGATATCGAGTTCCCCTTTGGCCAAGGCGACGTTACCCTTGCCGCTGACCACAAACTGACGATCGGGGCTCGCCAGCGCGCGAAACTGGCTGACGTCGATCGCGAGCTGCACGCTCGGCGCGCCGCCGTGCCAGCCGACCGCGCCGGTTGCGCTAACGCTGCCGTCGCCGGCCTGCATTACGAGTTGCTGGATCAGCAGCTGCTCACCGGCGAACGCGGCCTGCAGGCTGCCGTTTTCGAGATCGACGCCGTACTCGGGTAACCCGACGTGCAAATTTGTTCCACGCACCGTTCCGTCCAGATCGGGTGCCTGTACGGTGCCGTCGCCCGTCACTTTGACGGCCAGCGCGCCGCCGAGATCGATGCCGGGTCGCTGCTGCGCAAGCAGCGCTTCCAGCCATTCGAGCGATGGTATTCCGGCGTTGGCCTGAAGGCTGAATGGGGCATCTCCGGCCACGCCCCAACGGCCGTCGCGCTGGCTGATTCGCGTCGCCGCCTTGGCGTTGACCGTCGCGATCGTCGATTGAAGCGATAACGCCGCGTTGACCTGATTGCGTTCGATAGTCGTATTCAGCGTCAGCTCGCTAAGCTTCAGCGCCATCTGCGGCTCGGTCAGCGCCAGATCACCGCCTTCGCGCCAGACGCGAAGCTTGCCGCCGATCGCGCCGTCGTCCTCGCTATCGGCGGCGAGGTCCCATTCGCCGCCCAGCTGCAAACTGGATGTCAGCAGCGGTTTCGAAGCGTCCGCGACAGCGCGGGAATTTGCGAGCGCGATCAGGTACGAAGCCGGAAATTTCGACAGGCTGCCGGCGCTGCTGAAACGTGAACCTGATTTCTCCAAGGCGCTGATCGCAAACACGCCGTCGGCAAATTCCACGACTGCATTACGGAGCGCAAAGTTTTTTTGACGGAAAGACAATGCTGCCGGCGCGCGCAGGGTCACCGGGTAAGCGCCGCCATTGACCAGGCGGTCTATCGTCCCTTTCCAGCCACTGTCATCGCGCCATGCGCCATGCAATGCGGCGTTCAAATCTATCGTCTCATTGCGGGCAACAATCGTGACCGTGTGTTGTTCGCGCGTACCATCGAGCGTGACGCGGGCATCGCGCAGATTCAACTTCGGCGTCGCGATCCCCGATGCCTGGACATCGGCCTGCACGCTTCCGGCGAGGCCATTGGCGAAATGGCCGCTGGCGGACACCTGCGCGATATCGTATTCGCCGAACAGCCTCAGCTTGTCGCCCTTGCCGCGGAAGCTCAGCGCGGGCGCCTTGAATGTACCGGCGAGCGAACCTTCGGCATGCAGGGAGCCGGCGAAGTCAGGGCCGAACGTGCCGAGCTCGGGCGCCGCAATCTGCCACTGCAGCTGGTCGTGCACGGACCCGAGCGCGCCTTCGAGTTGAAGCCGATTGCGCCCTGCGCTGATCGCTACATCAACGCCGGAAACGCGATTCGGCACGGCGTTCAGCCTTCCCTCGGCACTCAGTTTCCGCCTGGCGATCGTGCTGTCGTGAATAGTGAATTGCGTCGCTATGTTCCACTGCGGCGAGACCGAACCGCCGGCGTCGAAGCGGCCGTTGATCAGCGCCGGCGGCAGGTTGGCGGCATCCTTGCCAAGATACTTGGCGAACTGCGCAGGATCGAATCGCTCGATCTTTCCGGCCGCCTTGAATTCATGCGCCGCGGACAACGCTATCGTGCCGTCCAGGTCGAGCCGGGTGCGGCCGAGTTGTACCAGGAGATCGCCGCCGCTCAGCTGCTTGCCATCGGTTTTGATTTTGCCGGTCGCCGACAGCGGCTGACCAAAAATGCGGCTGTCATATACGGAAATGCTTCCGGCAATGGCCGGCTCCGGCGCGAGAGACCCTTTTGCCGCGAGCTTGCTGTTGATCTGCGCTTTTGGATAGTCGCCGAACTGCGATGGATCGAAACGCGTCAGTTTTCCCGTGACATCGAAGCGTTGCTCACCGTCGAGCGCAATTTCGCCCTGAGCGAAAAGCTCGCCGGTACCGGCTTGAGCGCGTAGCTCGCGCACGTTCAGTACTTTGCCGGCCAGACTTGCATCGATGCCGAAGCGGTAGCCGTCTTCGCTCAGCATAGCCCGCACGACCTGTTTGTCCACGCCGCTCGTCAAGGCGATATCGCCGGCGAGATGCGTTTGCCTGAGCTTGCCGTGCAGGCCGCGCAGATTCAAGGCCGAGGTCGACAATGCCAGCTGCAGCGCGGGCTTCTGTCCGCTATCGGCGCGCCACAGGCCATCGCCGTGCAACCGGCCGGCTTCGCCGAAATCGAGATCGATTGCCGGCAGCTTCAATGCCTGCGCGCTGTCGGAAAACTGCGCGGAAAACTGCGCTCGGGCTTCCCGCAGCGGCAATTTCTCCTCATCGATCTTGCCGGCCAGCGTGTTGCGAATCACCGCATCGCCGGCATAGGCCTTGTTTTCGATGCCGCGCGCTGTCAATTCCACTGCGAGATTGGCGGCGGGCAGGGTATCACGCCATGCACGCGGATCGATATCGCGCGCTCGCAGCTGCATGCGTTTCAGCAAAACGGATTGAAACGGCGTCAGCGCAATGTCGGCAGCGACGCTTGCGCCTTGCACTTTCGCCGTAATGTCGGCCGAGAGCTCGGCGAGCGGGCCCGACAGGACTGCGCGGCCCGACCAGGATGGGGCGCCGAGTTGCGTGACATCAATCTCCGCTTGCAGGGGAAACGGCGCCGTGGCGCCAAGAGCGAAGCGCGCCGTCGCGTTGCCCCATTGGCTGCGCAGCGAAGACAGTTCACCTTGCCAGGTCTGTTCGCCGCCGGTCAAGGAGAACGCAACAGCTTCAAGGCGCGTCGTGAAGTCCTGTCGTTTAATTTCAAAGCTTGCAATTTCGGCATCGCGCAGCGCGATATCGAGCGGCGCGGCGAGCGTGTCGGGCACGGTCGGCGGTTCATCCTTGCCCGGCGACAGGCTCAACACGGCGGAACCGACATGCAAGTGTTCAATAGCCAGCTGGCGATCGAGCAGGGCGCGCGGAGACCATTCGAGGAGAATGTCGTTCGCCACCAGTTCGGCGCCGTCCTTGCGGTAAACGGCGCGGCCGATTCGAATCGGGCCGCGCAGCACGCCGTGCACTTCCGTAACTGCGAGCCTTTCGCCGCTGGCGGCGACACCGCGTTCGACCAGCCATTGCAAGGTCGCTTCGCGTGCTGCCAGCCACCATGCGGCGGCGGCCAGCAGGCAGAACAATAGCAAAAGCGAGAGCGCGACGATGGAAAGCCTACGCGTCATCGATTACCAGGGAAGTTTGGAAAGCACGCATTGCCAGGGAAGTTCGGAAAGCACGTCGCCGATTGCCGATCAGCGCGATTGGACCACGATTCGGGCCCGACGTTGTATTCGGTCCCCAACAATCAGA
Source organism: Burkholderiales bacterium (assembly GCA_014379915.1). Classification (GTDB taxonomy): domain Bacteria; phylum Pseudomonadota; class Gammaproteobacteria; order Burkholderiales; family JACMKV01; genus JACMKV01. The sequence goes on along the minus strand of JACMKV010000312.1, from coordinate 1,945 downwards.
ACACGAATCCGAGCGAAAAATGCAGGCGCAATTCATCGCTTTCCTCGCCGTAAGCGACATCGAGAGCAAGCGGGCCGACCGGGCTGCGCCAGCGGCCGCCGAGCCCAAAGCCCAGCGCCGGGGTAAGGTCGGCAGGTGTATCGGCAGCATTGCCGGCGTCGACGAAAAGCGCGGCGCCGTAATCCGGCTTGAACCAGTAAATATATTCGGCGCTACCGACCGCCAGGTAGCGGCCGCCAACGATCGCGTTGCCCTCGGAAACGCCCAGGCTTTGAAAGCTGTAGCCACGCACCGTTTGATCGCCGCCGGTGCGAAACACGAAGGTCGACGGTATGCCGCGTCGGCTGTTCGCCCAAACTGCGCCGCCTTCCGCGCGCAGAATCAGGCTGTGCTGTTCGCCGAATGGAAAAAAACCTATCCATTTGGCATAGCCGCGAATGAAGTCCTGGTCGGTCAGCAATTCTTCGGAAGCGCCGCTCAGTTGCACGTTCAGCGCATAGCCTTTGGTCGGCGTCAACAGTTTGTCGGTGCGCCGCAACGTGATTCCATAGCCCAATGCCAGCGCTTTGCGCCTGTCCTCGACGCCGCCTTCGAGAGTCTGAGTTTCCGTTTCGAACTGTACCGACCACGTGCGTTCATTGCGCTTGTTGCCCGCAGTGCGGCGGCCGCCGATGCCGAAGTTTTTCAGACGCTCGCCTTCGATATCGCTGCGCAGCCCCTTCAGAGCAATGCCGTAGACATGCCCGCGCGGATTGCGCGGCCATTCGAGATCGGTCAGCAAAGATTGCTGCTTCTGTTCGAGGCGAAGATTGGTCGTAAAACGCAAACCGGAATCGAAGATGTCGAAATCGCGATAGGCAATCTCGCCGCGCACCCCGGTATTGGTGCTGTAGCCCACACCGAAGCCGAGTTTTTTCGATGTGTTCTCGATCAGCGTCAACCTGATCGGCGCGATCGCCGGACCGGCCGCATCCATGTCGCCTCGCGCTAATCCGCCCTCGGTTTCCGGGTTGACCACCGCCGCCGCAAAGTACCCGGTCTCGAGCAGTCTCGCCTGGAATTCCGCGAGCGCTTCCTGCGAGTAGATCGTGCCTGCCGCGATCGGATTCAGGTTTTCGGCGATGCTCGATGGATAACGCTGCAGTCCCTTGATTTCGAGACCGCCGAAGCGGTATTCGGGGCCGCTTTCGATTTTGACCATCAGCGCCGCTTCGTGTTTTGCCGGGTCGACGGCCGCGCGGCTGTCGCTGATTTTCGCGGCCGGATAGCGGTAGACGAGCACATCGCGCAGCAAATCACGCTTGGCCGCTTCCCAGGTTTGCTGCCGAAAAACTTCCCCCCGCTTCAGCGGCCAGGATAGCCGCAATCGTTCGACATCGGGGCGCGCGCCATCCGGCAGACTGGTGATCGGGCCGGTGAAGCGCAACTCGACTTCCGACACCCGCGTCGGCTGGCCGGGGTCGACGACAAAACGCGCAACCCAAACGTCGCCGCGTCGCTCGAGTGAGGGCGTGACGACCGGCGAATAAAACCCCTCGGTTGCGGCCAGCACGCGAATATCCTCCGGCGCATTGCGGTAGAGCACGCGCAGCTGATTCAGGTCCATCTCGGCGCTGTCGTGCCATTTGTCGATCTCGAGGTTCTGCCGCAGCAGCTTGGCCAGATCGACCGGCGCTTCAACCTCGACGCGATAGGAGAATTTGTCAGCAGCAGCCGCGACGGCATCGCCGGTCGGTAAGAGCGGGACAATGAGCGCGACGAAGTAGAGGAAGAACGCCGCCGGAGACAGCACGACGCGCGACCATAATAGCGAAACACAGTTCATGTACTCAGTTGCAAGTGAAGGGTGAAAGCGACGCAGCAAATCAACTCTAAATCTGAATCGAGAACAAGCGATCGATTTTCGAGCTTCGCGTTCGCACAGCGGACAAGACGGCGAGTTTGC
>JACMKV010000311.1 GCA_014379915.1 Burkholderiales bacterium | reverse complement strand
GCCGTAACCAGTGTCGCGCCATCTTCAGCGCCGACGATGACCGTTGTCGGCACTTTTATTTTCGGCGCTTTGGCGAGATGCGTGACGAGTTCTTCATAACGCGGATCGCCGTCGGCATTCGCCCAGCGGTAGCGATACGAATGGATCACGACGTCGACGAAATCGGGGTTGGCGAACGACGCTGCCGTCTTGTCGAACGTCGTTTTCGAAAAGCGCCAGCGCGGCGACCAGATTTTCCACATTTCGCGGCACATCGCTTCGCGATCCGATGTCAGCGCGTCGCGGCCTTTTTCCAGATTGAAATACCACTGATACCAGTAGGCGCGCGCCTGCGCCAGCGAGACGGCCTGTTTGGCGTCGTGACTCGGCGTGCCGGTACCGTAACCGGCGGCCAGCGCAATCAGCGCCTGCACACGTTGCGGGTAAAGCATTGCTGCCAGATAAGCGGCGCGCGCGCCCCAATCGTGGCCGACGAGTATGAACCGTACGATGCCGAGCGCATCGGCGAACTCGATCAGGTCCTGGGTCAATGCAATGTATTGCCCGCTGCGCGGCGTGCCGGCATCGAGAAATCGCGTCTCGCCGTAGCCGCGGACATACGGCGCCAGCGTACGGAACCCGGCTGCGACCAGCGCATCCGTGACCTTGTCCCAGGTGCGCGCATCATCGGGAAAACCATGCAAGAGGATGACCGCTGGCGCCTGCTCTTCGCCGCGTTCCTCGTAAGCAACTTCGAGCAGCGAAGTTTTGATTCTCTTCAACATTATCCTCCTCTGGATCGCACTGACCGCTGACCGGCGGCGTTTACTGATCAGACTTTCGCTACTCCGTTCGCATGACCTTGTCGAGCGTGATCGGCAAATCGCGCACGCGCTTGCCGGTGGCGTGGTAAATCGCATTGGCGATCGCCGACGCCGTGCCGACGATACCGATTTCACCGAGCCCTTTTACCCCGAGCGAATTGATGATTTCGTCGCGCTCTTCAACGAAAATCACTTCGATGTCGTGGATGTCGGCGTTGACCGGAACGTGATATTCGGCGAGGCTGTGATTCATGAAACGTCCGAACTGGTGATCGAGATGGGACTCTTCTTCGAGCGCCATGCCGATGCCCCACACCACGCCGCCGATGATCTGGCTGCGCGCGGTTTTCGGATTCAGGACGCGGCCGCCAGCGATGGCGTTGACGACGCGCGTGACGCGCACCGTCCCGAACGCTTCATCGACTTTGACTTCGGCGAAAATCGCGGAGCGCACATACATCGAATACTTTTTCGCCTCGCTGCCGGGCGCCGCGGTCGCTTCTTCTTCGATGCTCGCGACCTTGGCGTGGCGCAGCGCCTCTGTGAGGGCAACGCTTTGCGATGCACCGCCTTTCAATCGCATCTGGCCGTCGCCAAATTCGATGTCTTCGAATTTCGCTTTCGCAAGTGGCGAGCCTTTGATTTTTTTGGCGTAGCCGAATAGTTTTTTGCCGACCGCCTGACACGCCGCCTGAACCGCCGGGCCGACCGTCGCCGCGGTCCACGAGCCGCCTTCGACCGGCGCCATCGGCATCGATGAATCACCGAGGCGGAACATAACCCGATCCATCGGCAGCCCGAGCGTTTCAGCGGCGATTTGCGTCATGATCGTGTACGTGCCGGTGCCGATATCGGTGGTAGCAGAGCTGACTTCGAGCTTGCCGTCGGCTGTCAGAAGCGCTTTGGCGCTGGCTTTCATCCGCTGCGCATCCCACAGTCCAGTCGCCATGCCCCAGCCGATCAATTGATTGCCTTCGCGCATGCTGCGCGGCTCGGGGTTGCGTTTGCTCCAGCCGAATTTTTCCGCGCCTTGCGCGTAGCATTTGCGCAGTTCGTTGCTCGAAAACGGCAGGTCTTTGTTCTGGTCTTTTTCAGCGAAATTCTTCAGACGCAGCTCTAGCGGGTCGATGCCGATCTTGTAGGCGAGCTCATCCATCGCGCATTCGAGCGCATACATGCCGGTGGCGCCGCCCGGCGCGCGCATGTCGCAAGGCGTGTTGAGATCGAGTTGCGCGAGTTCGTAATTGAATTTGCTGTTGGCGCATTTGTATAGCGCGCCCGACCAGTTGACGTCGTCCTCCTGATAGTCCTCGAATCTCGACGTAACGGCCGTGGCGCTATGCTTGATCGCGGTCAACGTGCCATCGCGGTTCGCGCCCAGCGAAATTGGCAGAAACGTGTACGGGCGATAACTCAAACTGAACATCTGCTCGCGCGTCAGCGATACGCGCACCGAACGCTTCAATTCGCGCGCGGCGAGCACGGCGAGAAGTAACTGATGTTGCGGGCGTAGGCCCGAGCCGAAGGCGCCGCCGACGTATGACGAAATCACACGTACCTCGCCCGTGGAATATCCAAAGACCTTGACGACATAGGTCTGGCAGTTCGGCGCACCCTGCGTTTTTTCATAGATGGTCAGTTTGCCGTCGGGCTCGTAAACCACGGTGCTACCGTACATCTCCATCGGGTTATGGTGTTCGTATGGCATCACGTATTCGGCTTCGTGCGTTATCTCAGCGCTGGCAATTGCCGCATCGGCATCGCCGCGCGGCTTGCCAGGCGGCGGTATGCCGTTGCGCTTTTTCGGCGGCACGTAAGCTTGCGCGCGTTGCTGCTCCAGATCGGTTGCGAACGCAACACGCTCGTATTCGACGCGCACCAGCGTCGCAGCATAACGCGCGATGCCAAAATCTTCAGCGACGACGAGCGCTACCGGTTGCATGTTGTACTGAATTTCGTCGTCATACAGCGGACGGAACGGCGAACCCGGCGGCGCGACTTCGTCCTGATAGCTGCGGTCGAACCACGCGAGATGTTTGGTTTTTTCGTGCGTAAAAACTTCGATCACGCCGGGCACGGCGAGTGCAGCGCTCGCGTCGATGCGAGCGATTTTGCCTTTTGCAACTGTCGCCGAAACGATATAGCCGTAGGCAAGATTCGGCACGTTGTATTCGGCCGCGTATTTGGCGCTGCCGGTGACTTTGGCGCGTCCATCGACGCGGCTTATAGGTTTTCCGATTGCTGCTGTGGTCATGATCATTCTCTTTTGTTAGTCGTCGTCAAAATCACCTGTGCGATTCCTCTAAATGCAGCCACTCCCGATACCGGCAACCTCCGTTTTGGCGGCCAAATCCCCCTTTGAAAAAGGGGGAGAGCGAAGCGAGGGGCCGAGGGGGATTTAACGGGCGGCCAAATCCCCCCACCGCCCTTTTTCAAAAAAAAGGGGGGGGAAAGGCAAGAACATCGTGGCTCATAAGCTCTATCGCCTACGACGAGCCGCGCTTAATCCGAATGCGCCGATGGCGCAGAAACGAACCCGCTCTGTTCGACGGCCTGCTGCAGCGCGCGCACGATCGCCTGCTTCGCCAACGGAATCTTGAAATCGTTGTCGCCATACCCGCGCGCATCGCGCAGCACCGCTTGCGCTGCTTGCTCGAAACTCTCTGCCGTCGCGGGCTTGCCGCGCAGCAGGGCTTCCACTTTGGTGTCGCGCCACGGTTTGTGGGCAACGCCGCCGAGCGCGAGGCGTGCATCGACGATTCGATCGCCGTCGAGCCTTAGGGCCGCGGCGACCGAAACCAGCGCGAACGCATATGACGCACGGTCGCGCACTTTCAGGTAGCAATAATGTTCGGCGAAACCATTGGCCGGAAGCTCGATCGACGTAACGATTTCGTCGGGCTGGAGATTGGTATCAATCTCGGGCGTATCGCCGGGCAGTCGATGAAAGTCAGCAAACGGAATCGTGCGCTCGCCATTTTTTCCGGTGACGCGGATCGTCGCGGCAAGCGCCGCGAGCGCTACGCACATGTCGGAAGGATGCACGGCGATGCATTGATCAGACGTTCCCAGAATCGCGTGAATGCGATTGAACCCCGCAATCGCCGGGCAGCCGGTTCCGGGCTCGCGCTTGTTGCACGGTGTGCCGACATCGTAAAAATAATAACAACGCGTGCGCTGCAGCAGATTGCCGCCATTGGTCGCCATATTGCGCAGCTGCGGCGACGCGCCTGCGAGTATCGCGTTCGACAGCAGCGGG
>JACMKV010000310.1 GCA_014379915.1 Burkholderiales bacterium | reverse complement strand
GGCTCGACGCTGGCGCTCGCCTATGCGCAGGCCCACCCCGAACGGGTCAGCGAGCTGATTTTGCGCGGCATCTTCATGCTGCGCCGGGCGGAGCTGCACTGGTTCTATCAGGAAGGCTGCAGTTGGATATTTCCCGACGCCTTCGAAGCCTATCAGAAGCCGATTCCGCCTGAGGAGCGAGGCGACATGATTGCCGCCTATCATCGCCGCCTTACCGGACCGGACCCGGCGGTTCAGCTCGAAGCGGCGCGGGCCTGGAGCGTTTGGGAGGGAACGACGCTGTCGCTGTTGCACGATCCCGAGCGCGTCAGCCGCTTCAGCGTTGACGCCTACGCGCTCGCCTTCGCGCGGATCGAGGCGCATTATTTCGTCAATAAGGGCTTCTTCAAGCAGGACGACCAGCTGTTGCGGCACGCCGAGAGGCTCCGCCACATCCCCGGCATTATCGTGCATGGCCGCTACGATGTGGTGACGCCCTTGCGCAGCGCCTGGGATTTACGCCAGGCATGGCCCGAGGCCGAGCTGCGCATCGTGCCCGATGCCGGTCACGCCATGACCGAAGCCGGCATCATCCACGAAATCGTCGAAGCCGCGGAGCGGTTCGCCGCGCGCGGCGATTAATCTCATTGGCCGGCTGTCACAACCTCGCGCTTGGAGACGACGTGCTGTTAAAGCCCTCATCGTTTCTACGAACGTTAAGGTCCGGCTGGGCGAAAGGTAATACTTCAGCCCAAGATTCGTTCAAAAGAATTATTGGAATTGCATAGTCGAATCTCAGCAGTTCGTGAAGGTTTGGCACCCTACTTATTTGACCGCTAGCGCGGATGCCATCGTTTCTATTACGTAATAAGATCCAACAACAAAACAAAGGGTGGGCGCAGCAACCAGAAAATAAGACACAGAGTAATTAATTTTTCTTTGCCACGGCTTATGGGAAAGATAATACTCGCTTATAACGCTTGGCAAAAGCGCTGCTAGCGCGGCGCCTATAACATATAAGAGGAATGGAAATTTCATACCAGCGGCCATGACAGAAAGGCGATCTCCTTGATTTGAAAAATTTCCTAGGAACGCAATAACAGATACAATTGCCCCGCCGTTAAGCACAAGAAGGAATCTAGCAGTATACTGGTATAAATCTGATTTACTGTAGCCGAATCCTATCTCTGCTGCCCTTCGTAGCGCGTCAGCATTTTTTCGTTCTGCTGTTCCGTGATCGTCATCAATAATGCCATCTTCCAAAGACATTTTCGTGCCCTCTCTGACGGATGATAATTTGTTCGGTAGATTATTTTCTCCCAAAGTATAGTGAATATTAGCATCAACAGCGTCGTTTTCGATAACGAAACGGACCTCACATTCAATCTTTTCCCGTCAATCCTCACGTCCGGCCAAATGCCGAGAATCTTACGTGGAACCAAATCAGGCAACGGCAGCGTGTCGTGGGATCTCCGCCCTCGCCAGCTCCAGGAAGCGCAAAGCCTCGAACACGATTTCGAGCCCCGCCCCGGGCCGGATCGCGCCCTCGGTCAGGTGCCGCCTGAAGCCGCGGGCGCCCGCCACCCCCTGCACCAGTCCGAGCATGTGCCGCGTGATCGATGACAGCCTTTCACCGCACGCCAGCTCGCGCTCGATATAGGGCGCCATGCGCGCCAGCGTTGCGGCGGGATGCGCGCTCTGGGCAGGCGCGCCGAACAGCGCCGCATCGGCGCCGAGCAGGATCGACGGGTTCTGATAGGCCGCCCGCCCCAGCATCACCCCGTCGACATGCTCCAGATGCGCCGTCGCTTCGGCGAGCGTCGTGATGCCGCCATTCAGAACGATCGTCAGATCGGGGCGGGACGTTTTCAGCCGCCACACCCGGTCATAGTCGAGCGGGGGAATGTCGCGGTTCTCGCGCGGGCTGAGGCCGCGCAGCCAGGCCTTGCGCGCATGGACGATAAAGACCTGGCACCCCGCATCCGCGACGGTATCGATAAAGCGCGACAGGCCCGCCTCGCTGTCCTGATCGTCGATGCCGATGCGGCATTTGACCGTGACCGGCACCTGGACGGCGGCGCGCATCGCTGCGACGCATTCCGCGACCAGCGCCGGCTCCGCCATTAGGCAGACGCCGAAGCGTCCCGCCTGCACCCGGTCCGAGGGGCAGCCGACATTCAGATTGATCTCGTCATAGCCGAAATCCTCGCCGATCCGCGCCGCCTGAGCGAGCTGGCGCGGCTCGCTGCCGCCGATCTGCAGCGCCAGCGGATGCTCGGCCGGGTCGAAGCCGAGCAGCTTATCGCGCTTGCCGTGCAGGATAGCGGCCGCCGTCACCATCTCGGTATAGAGCAGCGCACGGCGCGACAACTGGCGGTGGAAGAAGCGGCAATGCCGATCCGTCCACTCCATCATCGGCGCGACACTAAATCTATGATCTTGTTTTAACTGCATATTCTAGCAAACATAACGCAACGGAGAACAAATACGAGCTTTATTCACGGTTGTCCTACATTTGCGCGCGCGCTAACTGCACACATAGCGCACATGAATAAGAACTCACAGTGACCTTTGGCCTGTCCAGGTTCGGCAAAAAGCCGGTACCTGGCACAAACGTCCCGGCGCAAGAAAGTTGCCAAAAACTAGGCCCCAAAGACGGAGCGAAGCATAGATTGTGGCAGGGAGCCGCGAGGAAAATCAGCTTTAATTCCGTTCCGCTCTCTGGCGGGCGCATGGACGCGCCCGCACGGACAGGTCTGGCCCAATCGAGCCTTCCCCGTCCCAAGCCGGTACCGTCATCCGCGAAAGGTCAGAACTTCCTGCGAACCTCGGCGCGAAGGCCGAAGTTGTCCTCGACGTCGGGATTATCGGTGATCTGATAGGTCGCATCGGCGCGGAACAGCCAGGCCCGGTTGATCGGGATCTGATAGCGAACACCCGCGGCGTATTGCGCATCCGCGACACCGACGCCAGGAATCGTATCGCCGAAGGGCTGCACGGTGGCCACCTCGAAGACGAGCTGCTGATCCAGATTGAAGAGATACTGCAAGCCTATCGCGCCGCCATAAGCGTTGGAGCCGGTGTCGTTAAGTTTCGGGTAGCCGGTCAGGGCATCGGTTTCGAAGTTGATGCCGACGTTCTTCAGCAGGCCCGCGCCATTGCCATCGACCAGGGGCTGGGGATTGTCAAAGCCGACGAAGAAGTTGGCGTAGGGGAGCAGCGTGCTTGGCAAACCCGAGATTATGCTGTTCTCCGAAATGAGGAGATAGCCTTCGTCCTCCTCGCCGTCACCGAAATTCGCGAACACGCGGGTCGAGTTCGACAGGGTGTTGGCATAGCGGCGGGTGTAAGAAGCCGTCAGGAAGTTCGTCAGTTGGCCGTCCACCTCGTCGTCGGTGCCCTGTAGCAGGGCGTAGCCCGCTTCGATATAGCCGTGGAAGGCGTCGATGAAGGTGGTTGCGCCATAGATATTGGCAACGTTGTTGTTGCGGTTGGCGGTGTCCCCCGCGACGAGCGCGTTGTCGACATTGTCGAACGCGGCAAAGAAGGTGACGTCGTAGTTGGAAAGCCCTAGCGCCTTCGAGTTCTTCGCGGTGAGGCTCGCTGCGCCGCCCAGGATCGCGTCGTTCGCCCAGATGCCGTTCTGCAGGAACAGCGGGAAGAGGCCAACGGTGAAAGGCAAGTCGAAGCTGGCTTCCTGACCGGACAAACCGGCAAAGATGGAGCCAACATCGCCCTCCAAG
>JACMKV010000309.1 GCA_014379915.1 Burkholderiales bacterium | reverse complement strand
TTGACCTTGCCCATATCGATGCCGACGCCGTTCAGGCTGATGCCATTCGGCTCTTTCAAGGCGTTTTCAAGATACATCTTGCGCAGGTAAAAACTGTGCATCCTGGCCGGCATGCGCGTCGAATCGGAATTCCAGAACAGCAGATCGAACGGGAACGCTTCCTTACCGAGTAGATAATTGTTGATGACGAACGACCAGATCAGGTCGTTCGCGCGCAGCAGATTGAAGGTCGTCGCCATCTCCGACCCTTCGAGATAGCCGCGCTCGGCCATGCGCTTTTCGAGCGCCTCGACGTTTTGCTCGTTGAGAAACACGCCGAGTTCGCCGGGTTCCTCGAAATCGATCAAGGTCGTTAACAGCGTCGCGCTGGCGATGCGTTTGTCATTGGTCTTGTCGTCATCTGCCTGCATATAAGCCATGGTCGATGCGAGCAGCGTGCCGCCGAGACAGTAGCCGACGGCGTTGACCTCGCGCTCACCGGTTGCCTTCTCGATCGCATCGAGCGCCTCAAGCGGGCCTTCGAGCATGTAGTTCTCGAAATTCTTGTCGCGCAGCTTGCTATCCGGATTGACCCAGGAAATCACGAACACAGTGTGACCCTGATCGATCGCCCACTTGATGAGGGAATTCTTGTCGCGCAGATCGAGGATGTAAAACTTGTTGATCCACGGCGGCATGATCAACAGCGGTTTTTTATAAACTTCCTTGGTGCCCGGTTCGTATTGCAGAAGCTGCATCAAGTCGTTCTGGTAGACCACCTTGCCCTTGCTCGCCGCGATGTTTTTGCCGAGCTCGAAAGCTTCGGTATCGGTCATGCTGATGCGCAACTGGCCGTCGCCGCGCTCCAGATCTCCGAGCAGGTTGCTGAGGCCGCGCACCAGATTCTGCCCGCCGGATTCCACGGTTGCGCGGACGACTTCGGGATTGGTCATCGCGAAATTGGACGGCGACAACGCATCGATGTACTGGCGCGTGAAAAAATTGACCTTCTTCGCGGTCTGTTCGTCGAGGCCTTTGACATCGGCGACCAGCGAATTCATGTGATGCGCGGCGATCAGATAGGACTGCTTGATGTAATCGAAAACGAAATTTTCCTGCCAGTCGTCGTGCTTGAAGCGCTTGTCGCCCGTGGCTGGCGCGATAACCGGATTGGACTTCTGCCCAAACATCGACATCATCGAGCCCTGCCACAGCGACATGTAATCCTGCCACATGCGCATCTGCACCTCGGCCAGCCTGAACGGATCGCTCATCACCTTGGTGGTCAGATCAAAAAAAGCCTGTGCGATGCCAGTTTCATCGGCCATACCGAGCTTGCCGCCGCCTGTGGGCTGGCGTTGCATGAACTCGGCGACCAGCTTGCTGCTGCGCTGGGCGATGTCGGCAAACGACTTCGACATCTCGGCCGGGTCGAGCTGCATTATGTTTCGATCCTGTTCTGCGGTCATGTGGTTCTCTCCTTATTTGTGCTCACAGTATCACGCCTGCGTGAATCGATAAACGCCGTCAGCGCCTTCATCCCGACGGAGTGTTTTCCGCGCCAGCAGATAATTCAAATGCGCGATCGCCTCACCCATCGCAAAAACCATTGATATCGTCGAGCACTGAAGGAAATGCTGAACGTGCTGAATAAACTGAATAAGCCGACTATCGCGTGCGTGCAAGGGGCGGCCTATGGCAGCGCGATAGGCTTGCTCGCTTGTTGCGACATTGCGATCGCCGCGCGCGATGCGACGTTTTGTTTCCCGAAGTGCGGCTCGGCCTGGTTCCTTCAGTCATTGGCACTTACGTTCTCGCAGCGATCGGTGAGCGCTACGCGCGCCGCTATCTCCTGACCTTGGAAAGCTTCGATGCATCCGAGGCTTATCGCATCGGGACTGGTATACGATCTGGTCGAACGGGATACACTGGACGCGACGATAAACTTGCTCTGCGCGCAGTTGCTGCACGGCGGACCGTGCGCGCTGGCGGCTACAGGAAATTCATCACGGTTGCCGCACGCCGCGAGCAGGACGCGGCGCCCCGCGATAAATCGGTGCTACAGATCGCGACCGCCGAAGCCCGCGAGGGAGTCGCCGCTCATCTCCGCGAACGGCCGCGCTTGGGTTGAGAAGCCACGGGCAGCGAGTAGAAAAGTTAGCAGGCTGTTAGGAAGCAGGGATGCGACTGGCATCCGGGAACAGTTGTAGCCGCCACTGCCTGTCCTGGCAACTGTCCTGGCAACTATATGCCGCTAGAAATACAGCCGCTTGAAGCCCAGCTCTTCGACCAAGCGGAAAATATCGGTATCGCTGACGATACCGACGGGTTGATCGTCTTGCGCGACGACGATGCGGCGGATATTCCGCTTCAGCATCTGTTCGACGCATTCGTTGAGTGAAGTATCGCCTGGCAGCGTGAACAGCGGCTTGGTCGCAACTTCATCCGTCCTCACTTCATGCGGCGTACGGTTGGCGTGGAGGATGCGGCTGATCACGTCCTTCTGCGTCATGATCGCCCACTGGCCATCGGCGCCCGGCTCGACCAGCACGCTGCTGATCTGATTTTCGCGCATAAGCTGCACCGCTTCTTCGACCGACGTATCGGGCGCCACGCGAACCGGATTTGGCGTCATCACTTCGCGTATCGTCAGCGGTGCGCGACCGGTCGCC